>SDNN01000108.1 GCA_004524425.1 Promethearchaeota archaeon | reverse complement strand
TGTTCGTCGTTTTATGAGAAAAGCATTTAAGATTGGAGAAGGTATTCATGAATCAAGAGTTAGACATAAGGACGGACATTATATATGGTTTGAAATAAAAGTTAAATTATTTAAAGATGAGAATGGCAATCAAAAGTATTTATTCATTTCAAGGAACATTGATGAGCGAAAAAGGGCAGAGCAAGCATTAAGGGAATCAGAAGAAAAATATAGACTAATTTCGGAGAACGCGAATGATTTAATTGGAGTCTTAAATAAAAAATTTGAATATGAATATCTTAATGAAGAGACATTTCTCCAAACATTGGGCTATGAAAAAGATGATTTAATTGGAGAATGTGCATTGGACTACATTCATCCAGAAGACGTGAATAGTGCAGCTAATAGGTTAAAAAAAGGATTTGAGTCCGGCCATGGTTCGGCAGAAGTAAGATTCAAGCATAAAAAAGGTCATTGGGTTTGGATTGAAGCAAAAGGAAAGATCTTTATTGACAACAATGGAGAAGAAAAGGCTTTAATTATTTCTAGAAACATTACTGAAAGAAAACGAACTCAAAAGTTATTAAAGGCATCTAAAGAACGATACCGCCATCTTTTTGAGAAATCTCCAAATAAGATTTTATTGTTGGACTACAGCGGAATCTTTTTAGAAGTAAACACTCCGTTTTTAGAATATTTTGGATATAAGAGAGAAGATTTGATTGGAAAAGATTTTAGAGAAATTAAAAACTTCTCATCAAAAAGCATATCTCTTTATAAAACTATTTATAATGGAGTGTTAGCTAAAGGTTTTTTTGATCCAATTGAATTTCAGGTTGGAGATAAAAACGATATTAAAAAATGGATGGAAATTCGTGCTTCTGTCATAGAAGTTGAAGGAATTAATATAATACAAGTCATCATACAAGATGTGGATGAACGCAAGAAAATTGAACTCGCCTTAAAGGAATCAGAGGAAAAATTTAGAACCATTACTGAAGAATCACAAATGGGTATAGCCGTGCTCCAAGATGATGTAATTAAATACGTTAATGAAAGAATGGCTAACATGTATGGTTATTCTGTTGAAGAAATATTATCGTGGAAAGCTCTAGAATTTCTTAAATTATTTTCTCCAGAGGAATATGACTTCTTATTGAAACAAGCTCGAATAAAACAGCAAAACCTTGATAACGCAATTCAGAGATATCAAATTAGAGCAATAAATAAATCAGGTGAAAAATTCTGGGTAGATAATTTTTCCAAAACAATTAACTATGATGGTAAACCTGCAGATTTAGTAACTCAAATTGATATTACTCAAAAAATAAAAGCAGAACAAAAATTAAAGAATTCGGAAAAAAAATATCGGCACCTCTTTGAGAATTCTTCTTATGGGATTATTTTATTTGATTTACAAGGTAATGTTATTGACTGTAATAAGATAATAGAAAAAATCTTTATAACCCATAATAAGGAGGAGTTTATAGGGAAGAATATTCTTGGGTTTGTAAAACTGAAAAATGATGAAAAAGTCGACATAGTAAAAAATATGTTTAAAAACGTAGCTGATGAAAAAAAAGCGCAAGAAATAGTGGAACTTGAATTAATTAGAAGAAGTGGAGACAAATTTTGGATTCTTATCCACACATCGCTTCTAAAAATTGAGAACCAAATCGTCATCCAATCAATTATTCAAGACATTACAGAAAATAAAAAAGCTGAACAAGCTTTAAAGGAGTCTGAGGAAAAATACCGCACGTTATTTGAAGAAGCCAATGATGCTATTTATCTCTTGGAAGAATCAAGAATTATCGAATGTAATGAAAAGACTCTCAGAATGTTTGGCTTTGAAAATAAATATGAGATTATTGGATTGCCCATTTGGAAACTTTCTCCCCCAACTCAACCTGACGGATCAAGCTCGAAAGCAATGGCAATTAAGATTCGAAAAGAAACCAAAGATGGAAAATCAAAAAGGTTTTATTGGAAACATCTTAAAAAGAATGGAATTCCATTTGATGCTGAAGTTTCATTAAGTCCGGTACCTTATGGTAATAAGATAATTAGTCAAGCAATAGTAAGAGATATAACTAAAATTAAAGAAATTGAACGCGAGCTAAGAAATTTGAATAAATTAAAATCCGAATTGCTTACAAGGATGTCTCACGAGCTAAAAACTCCAATGATGGCCATTAAAGGATATGTAGAATTGTTGTTGTTAAAGAATAAAGAGCAACTAAATAAAAATGCGATGTTTTTAATAGAAGAGATTAAAAAGGGAGCAATTCGCCTCGAAGAACTCATTGAAGCAATATTAAAAACAGCGGATTTAGAAACTGGTTCGATGGAGTTGAATAAATCTAAAAACGATTTATCATCATTAATTAAAAGATGTGTGAAAGAACTAGAAGCTTTCACTAAATTAAGAAATCATCACGTTTCTAAATTAATCCAAGAAGATATATATACGAATTTTGATCATGATCAAATGCATCACGTAATCAACAATCTCTTAGTGAATGCAATCAAATATACCCCTCCAAATGGAAATATTGAAATTCGAACTGAAACAAAACAGAATGAAATAATTATTTCTATTGAAGATTCTGGTATTGGATTTACTGAGGATGAAATAAATCAAGTATTCAAAAAATTTGGTAAAATTGAAAGATTTGGTCAAGGATATGATGTAGTTACTGAAGGATCCGGACTAGGTTTATACATATCAAAAAAAATCGTGGAATTGCATGGAGGCAAAATTTGGTTTAAATCAGAGGGACGAAACAAGGGAACTATTTTCTATTTTTCTTTACCATTAAGTAATTCCTAAAAAATAATGGAAATCGTGTTAGATAAAATCATTCTGAAATATCTAACAAATTCAAACATTAAATAGTGAAGAGAAACTTATTTGACTTCCCATATTTGCCAAATTAGATCAATAATTTCCTTACAAATCAATATCTAAGATTTAATTTTACACATAATGGAATGCTTTTTTATAATTTTTTGAGACTAAACAAAAAATTTTCAACAAAAACTCTTTTTAAAACAATTATAATGATTAATTTTTACCACAAATAGAAAATTGGGTAAAATTTTGAATCTTTTTGTGTCTACAACTTGTTATTGGAAAAATAAATAAAAGTAATTAACTATATTGATCTTAATTAATATTAAACAAATCCTTTTGATGAAAAATGAAAAAAAATAAAGATGGAATGAGCGACTCGGAAATACAATTCAAAATCATGCTTGTAAAAAAAATTCTGAATAACGTCTATGAAGTGCTAAACACCTTTAAACCATTATTTGATTTAATGCTTGAAATGGAAGAAGCTAAAATATATAAGAAAAACGGAACATTTGAAAAAGCAGCTTCTTTATTTGGAGAAATTTCAGAATATTGTAGACAATTAGAGAGTTCTAATTCATTTTCATTGAATTAGTTAAAGAAATAGAGTTAAATTTTGATTTTCATTAGTATGAGGATAAGGGGTCACTCGCAATATCCGTGAAACTGGCACATTTTTTTTACCACAGGAATGAATTCTTTAAATTTTGAGACATCATAAGCATTAATTAAGTTTCCGAATTGTTCTAAAAATTTTTTAGCTATTTCCTTACCTTGCTCTCTCCAAAGATCAATTGGGTCATCATGGTCTACCAATAAGATGATATTAATTGGAGGATTATGTACGATTATGCAATTGTGCCCTTTTACACCTTCTGTTGAGATTAGTACGGGAAAACCTATATCCAACTCTTTGGAGATATTTTGAATCGCTTTTAAAAAACCGCTAAAAATATCTGAATGCTCAACTTTTAATATTGTATTTTCTTGCCTATATTCCAATAAATTTAAACCTGATTTATCTTGTTGTACGAGCAAAATGTCCAGCAAATCACTCAATTCTCTTTTAATAAGTATAAGATATCTAATTTCTCATGCTGATTAAATATTAAATAGTTAATTAACACTTTAATTTGCTTTCAATTTTAAAAAAATTATCTTAATAGAGTTAATATTAAATACATCGAGGTCTTATCGAAGTTTACCTTAATGAATTAGGTTAAAGAATCTTTTAACTCTTATGTCGAAAATTACCCATAATATATATTTGCGTGATGTAGGAACGGATTAAGAAATTAAGAAACAATTTAATTTCATATAATTTTAATTACTTTTTTAAGAAAAATTTATATTAAGTTCATCAAAAGCAATAAAAAGATAAGGGAAAATGGATAAGTAGGGCAAAATTTACGTAAAGAATTAACTTCCAAACTATAAATCAAAGTATCAATATCAATATAAAAAAGAATTAAAGGTGTTAAAACCATATTACAAACCAATGAGCTTTGGAACGAGGTCGGATATAATAATAATATAAATTATATCCTCCTACCAGTTTGTCTCTTATTTTTCTTCATTTATTTTTACTTTCGATTCGGAAGAGACATAAAAACACTTCATTATAAAGTAGCTTGTTTAATGAGTGCGGCTATAATATTTATTGCAATAGATGCAGCTCTTCAAGTTGGAACGTTTGATAACATGTGGATAACCGCAGTATTTACATATGGTATCGGTATAGTAGTACTTATTTTACTAATTGAATATACCTGCAAGATAATTGTTAAAACTAACTCTAAATTAGGAGATGTCATAACAAAATCAACAGAAAGTGCGATTAATGTATCTAATATAGCAACTGAATTAGCTGCAAGTGCAAGTGAAGTAAATGCCTCATCTGAAGAAATAGCTTCCACGGTTTCGGAAATCTCTCGAGACTCCCAAGAAGTGATGGAATCAACAGATGATTTAAGAAGCGTCATGATCTTGATAAAGAATATAGCAGAGCAGACGAATCTCTTGGCTCTCAATGCCAGCATTGAAGCAGGTCGAGCAGGAGAGCATGGTAAAGGTTTTGCTGTGGTGGCAGATGAAGTAAGAAAACTCGCTGAAGAATCCAAAATCGCCGTCTCTGATACCAGTCAGAAAATAGATACCATAATTAACAAAATTCAAGGTACAACTGCTTCAATGGAAGGAATTAGTGCTTCTACTGAAGAACAAACCGCTTCAATGGAAGAAATCTCTGCGACTGCAAACAGATTAGGAACACTTTCAGAAGATTTGAAAAATGAGCTTTCTAAAGATTAACTTTTTACTTTTTTTTATTTTAATTTAAAATACAGGTAAAGAAAGCTATAAAAGTTATAATTCCTCGTTTATGAATGTCTCGAGACGATCCATGCCAATTTTAATATTCTTAATATCCGTTGGATACGAAATCCTCACGTAACCCTCACCGTTTTGACCAAATGAAAATCCAGGACAAATAGCTACTTGTGCCTTATCAAGTAATTGCATTGCAAATTCCATGCTAGGAATTTTAAGTTTTTTGATATTAGCAAAAATATAGAAGGCTCCTTTCGGTTCTAAACAACTTATTCCTTCTATTTCATTGATGCGCTTTACAATGAAATTTCTTCGCTCTTTATATTTATTTAACATTTCTTGAGTCTCTAATTCACAATTAAGGGCATGAATGGCTGCTACCTGTGAAATAGAGGGAGCACATATTGCAAAGTTTTGATGAACAGGAGTCATTTTGGTGATGAGTTCAGGAGGGGCGATAATATAACCCAATCTCCATCCAGTCATTGCCCAAAATTTGCTAAAACCATCAAGAACAATCAATCTATGATGGCAATTTTCATATTGAGAATCACTTAAAGAAGGTGCAATCTTCTGATCATAAGTTAATTCAGCATAGATTTCGTCTGAAATGACCCAAATATCATTATTTTGAATGATATCTGCTATATCATCTAAAGTATCAGATGGAATTATTTGACCGGTGGGATTAGAGGGACTGTTAAGGATTATTGCTTTAGTCTTTGATGTGATAGCATTTTTTAAAGATTTAATTTCTAGGTCAAATTCATTCTTTTCAAAAATTTGAATGAAAACGGGTTTTCCTTGAAAAAATTTCACAAAATTAACGTAGCAAGGGTATCCAGGATCCGTGATTATGACTTCATCTCCAGGATTAAGAATAGTTGATAAAATATTAAAAAATGCTGGACTAGTACCACCTGTCACCATAAATTGAGTATTAGGATCAAAACGTACCCCTCTTGTTTTAAATTTATATTCTGAAAGAGCTTCTCTTAATTCTATCATTCCTAATGAGTGAGTGTAATGAGTTTTTCCTTGTTCAATATCATTCATGCATCCTTCGATTATTGGTTTAGGAGTGTCGAAATCTGGTTCTCCAATTTCCATGTGAATGATATCCATTCCCTGCTGTTCCATCTCAAGTGCTTTTCCAAGAATTTCCATTACCATAAAAGGATCAATGTTGTCTACTCTTCGTGAATACACGTAAATGCACTCATTTTAACTTTAATTAAGATAATATTTGACTTTAGTCTTTAAAAAAATAACCATTAAATAAATCTAACTCATAAATATAAATATGAATAGCCATGAAAGAGTTAATGCTGCTTTAAATCTTGAAGAACCAGATAGAGTACCTTTATTTACCCCTGGAATTGATGGAAACTTAGCCGATAAAATACTCGGCAAAAAGGGAAGGTCTACCTTTGAAGTTGTTGAAGAGTTAGCGGAAGAAAATCCGAACTGGATTGAAATGGTTAATGGAATTATTGGTGATCTTGAAGTAAATGTGTTTTCAAAAGCGGCAATCGCGGCAGCTAAACTCGGATTTGATGTAATTGGAGCGGGATACATACCCTTCATAATTGAAAGCATGGAAGAAATGACCGATATTTATGGTAAGAGACATAAAATTAAAAATATTGATGGAAACATATATCCTGATTATTATGGGGGATATATTAAGGACAGGAAAGATTGGGAAGCATATCCAAAACCAGATTTTAAAGATATATACAAGAGCGCCAAAAAATTTTATAAAGGAGTAATTCGAAAATGCAAAAAAGCCAATAGCGAAATAAGCATTGTTGCTCAGAATAGCTTAGCTTCCATATTTCCTCCAGTATGGCAAGGAATGGGGATGAATTATTTTGCTCGTGCCTTGAAAAACGATCGAAAATTAGTGAAGGAGCGTTTTGAATACACGACTGAATGCGTTTTGGCCATGTTTCGAGCTTATAACGATGCTGGTGCGACAGTTTTCATGGAAGGGGGGGATATCGCCTTTCGTTCTGGACCAATGATCAATCCAAAATATTTTGATGAGTATTTACTGCCTTGTTACCAAAAGGTCGCGGATGCTATCCATGATTGGGGAGGAAAATACATACTTCATACAGATGGAGATATCACCAACATGTTGGATTTTATTATTGAAAGTAGATTTGATGCTCTCCAATGCTTAGAACTACCATTAGTGGATCCTTATTATGTTAAAAAACAAGTGGGAGATAAGTTATGTTTAATTGGAAACATGGATACGAAGCACGTTTTAGTAAGTGCCACAAAAGAAGAAGTAGAAAATGCCGTAAAAGATGCAATCAAGGCTCTAGGTCCGGGAGGGGGTTTCATGATTTCTTCATCTAATTTTCATCCAGGAATATCGGCTGATCGGCTAAAATGGATGGTAGAATTCACCTTGAAATATGGAGAATATCCCCTTAATATGGAAGAATTATAAACCATGAGCCTCATTAAAAAAGAAATCTTCTATAATGGATGAATCCTTCAATTAAACCATGGAACTCAAAAAAGGATATGAACGGAAAATTAATAAAAACTTTACAATCTACATAGCTAAAGACAATAAAGAAGAATTAAATGAGATCCTCGATTTTAATGTCAAAATCCATGGGCCTCCAGTCAAAGAATATTTATCTCGCATTTTATTAAAGCATCCCCGCATTGAGGAGCTTTTATTTTTATATATCCGAGACAATTTTTCAAATGATATAGTTTCAGGAATAGCATTATTTCCTTTGGATTGGCATTTCGATGATCTATTGATTCCTGTCTGTGAGATGGGATTTGTTGGCACTTTACCGGAATATCGTGGTAAAAAATTGATGGCTCATCTATTTGAAACTTATGAAAAGGCTATGAGAGAGAGGGGAATCATCTTATCCGTTATTCGCGGCATCCCATATTTCTATCGGAAATATAACTATGAATTTGCGTTGCCCTTGGATAATAGGATATATCTATCTCCTACACAGGTTCCAACAGAGGATGTTAGTGATTTAACAATTAGAAGGGCAAATGAAGGTGATATTGAACTTATCTCCAGATTATACCATGATTATTATGATGATTTTTTTATTAGAAATAAATTGAGTACTGAGGAATTCAAATTTCGATACTTTAATGAGGATTATAATGATTTTAAATTAGTAACTTACATGATTGAGAAAAATGGTGAAGCAGAAACTTATTTTTCATTTGGCATGTCACATGATAATTTGGCATACTCACTCATTGTTCCAAGACTTACGGTTAAACACATGATTAAGATCCTTCAATTTATTAAGGAAATTGATAATTCTAATAATAGCGAGATGTTATATCTACATCTTCGTGAAGACATTGATTTTGGTAAATTTGTGATGTCACTAGGAGGAAATCCATATCAAGATTATGGATGGCAAGTTAAAATTCCTAATTTAAAACCGTTTTTCCAATCAATTAAGACAATTTTGGAACATCGCATTAAAAAATCCATTTATAAAGGTCTTACTAAAAGTGTAAGAATTAGCAATTATCAAGAAACCATAGAATTATTTTTTAAAAATGGCGAAATATCAGAGATAAAGACTGAGAAGGGATATCCCGCAGAAAGAAGTTGCGATCTTCAAGTTCCTGGACCCATGATATATAAATTACTTTTAGCTGATAAGAATTTTGATGAGATAAATCATATCGTGAAAGATGCCATGGTTAAATTACCTTCAAAACAGTTGGTTAATATCTTATTTCCAAAAAAAACTTCATATCCAGACACTTATTATTAGTTTTCAATAGATAAATATTGAGTAGATTTAGCTTTAAATGAAAATTCGCGTATTTTAAGTGGAATAATCTTTATCAGTGGTTGAAATTTAGCTAGGAAGAGAGATAAACCTCTGATTTCAAAGCCATTTAGATATAATTTTACTGAGTTAAATTTAAAAAAACCAAATTGCTCTCTTAATTCATTTAATTCTCCGATCTGAGTATTACCCACGTAAATTTTCCTTGATTCATGAATTTTATGAGTATCTTGGACGAGGGCAATTCCATTCTTATATATTGGAATTCCTCCATCAATGATACAGTTGAGTTCATTTAACCTTCCTAAAATACCATAAATAGGATTGATTTTATAATAAAATTTTTCAGGGAATCGAGCTAGAATAAATTCTGGGAAAATGGAAGATATTTCAACAGGAATT
>SDNN01000107.1 GCA_004524425.1 Promethearchaeota archaeon | reverse complement strand
TTAATTCGGAGTTCTTGGATTATCTCTCCCGGTATTGGCTCATCTAAATTAATCTTAGGTAAGATTCTTCTTAATGAAAACATGGCGGCCTCTCTACTAACAGCCATGATGTCAGCCCCTACAAAACCATGAGTTATTTCCGCATAATAGTTTAGATTGACATCCTCTTCCATGGGCATGCCTCTGGTATGGATTTGAAAGATCTCCTTCCTTCCTTTCACATTGGGAACCCCAAACTCAATTTCGCGGTCAAATCTTCCGGGTCTCCTTAATGCTTGATCAATGGAATTAATCCTGTTGGTAGCACCAATGCATATGACTTCTCCTCTTCCTCTTAGTCCGTCCATTAAAGATAAAAGCTGAGACACAACGCGTCTTTCAACCTCTCCTGTAATCTCCCCTCTTTTTGGAGCTATAGAATCGATCTCATCTATAAATATTATTGAGGGGGCATTATCTTCTGCCTCTCTAAAGATGTCACGTAGCCGACCTTCACTTGCGCCATAAAATTTACTCATTATTTCAGGACCATTTATACTGATGAAATATGCATTTGATTCCTGAGAAACTGCTTTTGCCATTAAGGTTTTACCAGTTCCAGAAGGACCATAAAGTAGGACGCCTTTAGGAGGATCGATGTTTAGCCTATGGAATAATTCTGGATGTTTTAATGGTAATTCCACCATTTCACGAATTCTTTGTATTTCATCAGTTAAACCACCCACATCATCATAGGTGACTACTTCACCTGACACATTTAATACAGCAACTCTCTTATTAATTTTTATCCTCGTATTTCTGGTGATCCTCACCACTTTATCTGATGGTCTCGTGTTTTCAACAATGAGGCGTAAGGTTCCAATGGTTGGTCGTCTACTCCCACCTTTAAAAAATGGAAACATTTTCATGATATCACTCATGGGATTATCAGGATCATCTTGCTGTACAAAAGTACCAAGAATATCAACAATATCTCCAATAACAACAGGTTTATCGATTAATTTCCCTTTGATGGCTTCTGCTTGCTTTTTCATGTCGATATTTGGTCTCGTGGGTGTTAAAACAACTTCTTCTGCTGGAAAAACGTCTGCTAATTTTATCGTGACATATTCTCCAATGGTTGCACCTGCATTCAATCGCTGGATACCATCGATTCTTATCACGCCTTTTCCCTTGTCAGCCATGCTAGAAACTAAAATTCCCGTTGTTTTCTTTTTTCCCCTGATTTCAATTATATCACCCGTCGACAAGCCCATTTGATTGATAATCTCTTGATCGACATAACACAGACTTCTGCCACTTCTGTTCTTTTCGAGCCTTTCTATTCTCAATTTTAAAGTGCTCTTTTCTGACTTCTCCTGAGACATTTATTTTTAACTCTGTTTTAAAATCAAAATTTATTTAATTAATTTAATAACTCTAAGGGTTAATAAGTAAATGATGGTTTATTTTTTTTTTCTTTATGGATTATTATTGACTAAAAATGAAGGGATTATTAAGAAAATTCATGACCTAAACTTTCTTTCAAATATTTTTTAAAGTTCTTGGCGATTAAGAGCTCATCCATGGATTTATTTAAATTTTTTTTCACGAATTTTTTCCTATGTTTAATTATATCGTTCTTAAAATCAGTATTCCTTGGATCTTCCAAAAGTTTTCCAACGATATTTCGCGTTATCTTGTCAATCATCTCATTTCTCAGAGTAAGCTCATCACGCAAAGCACTTTTTTTCTCATCATGTTCGCGCGATGATTTTAATTCTCTGTTGATTTTCTTCAATAATTTTTCCACCGACGAATCCAAATTCTTGATTTTTGAAAGATCAAAACGAGCAATGGGGAAATCCCAACTATACTTATCAAACTTATCAAACTTATCATTAATTTTTCTAATTAAATCATTTGGAATGGGGTGCCCTCTATCCATGTTCCATCTAAGACAGGTATTTAAAGGAGTTTCTATATGAATTATGAACATCTCAAGCTTAAGTTTATCCGCAATTTCTTTGAGATCATGTCTCATGCTAGTGTAATAATTTAAGTCGTCAGAAATAACGATCTGACCTGCGTTTAATGCACTTTTAATTTGTTCTAAATTTTTCTTTCTTACTATTGGTTCTTCATGATGATCAAAACCATGAGGAAAGAGTGCCTGCCTTATTTTATCGGGATCTATGATCACCGATTTGTAATTTTTCTGCTCTTGTTCAATGATTTCCTTTAATTTTCGAGCAAACGTGCTTTTTCCTGAAGCTGGCAAGCCGGCCAAGCAAATTAAAAAATTTTTCGTGAACAATGATTAAATCAACTAAATTTGTCAATTAGATCCTTTTTCATTTTTCTAGAAAAGGATTTTATTTCAATTTCTCGATTCATTGCTTTTTTTCTAGTAGTATATGTTTCAAAATATTTCAATTCAATTTTTTTGCCCCGACAAAATTTCGCACCTGTTCCATTTTTATGTTCTTCCACTCTTCTCAGAAGATTTTTCGTATATCCCGTATAATAACTTCTTTTTCCCTTTTTTGAGACAGTTTCTAAGACATATACGTAAAAGACTGACATGCTTTATCCTCTAATTTTAGAATTAACATGGAACTATTTAATTTTTTAGTTGATTTATCTGATTAAAATAATTATATGAGAGAATAGGAGGTTTGAATCAAGTATTTTATTATTATTGATTAATTAAGTAAGTATTTAAAAACTAAATTTATATAATTATTGGAGAAATGTTCTTTAAATGGACTACATTTTAAAGGTGATTTATAATTCCTTCGGGTATTTTTTTGATAAGATGGGACGATGTTATTGGAGGTACCGTATATTTAAAATATCCCGATAATTTGGAAATACCTGAAAATGTCATACAACAGATTCAAATTTCTCATAATTTTTCTGAATCTTATATAATAACAGAAGAAAAAGACTGGAACTCTGTATCATTCTATAATTCAGATAAAGAAATGGTCATCGTGTTAGTCCTGGACAGATATGATGAGGGAAATGATTATTTAATAGTTCTTGAGGAATTTAATAAGGAACTCAACAAGTATGATGATGAAAAACGATTAAAAGAACAACTTGAACGCATATTTCAATTTAGTTTAAACGTGTTTCGAACTAGAGATGAAGTAATTGCTAAGTTGAGCAATGAAGTGGCCCAGTTAAAAATGAAAGTTTATGACTTGGAAAAAAAATTTGAAACAGTAATTGAATCAAATCATCTCAAGGTCAAAAGTAAGATCATGTTTCTTTTAGCTATTAATGAAGAATTAAGCTTAAATGAAATTCAAACGCAAGTAAATACAAGCAAGCAGTGGTTGGAAACCGTGCTTGATACCCTCATTAAAAATAAAATTGTGGAATATGATCATGAACATGAGAGGTATTTTCTCAATTTTTAGTACATCAACACTTTCTAAAGCAAAATAATCATCTTCATAAGATTTACATTCTATTTTTATTTATAATCTCTCAATTATTTTGAATCAAAAATGAAGGTGAGACAATAATGAATATAACCGAGGAGGAGCAGAAAGAAGTTATCAAGGTGATGGAATCACAAATGCTTTCCATGTTACATGGAAAGGTTGTAGAATCATTTGAAAAGGAATTTGCCGAATATATAGGAGTTAAGCATGCGATTGCCGTGAATTCAGGAACTGCTGCATTACACGTAGCCCTTGCATCTCTGGATATTGGAACCGGGGATGAAGTAATTGTTCCGCCATATACATTTATAGCAACCGCTAGTTCTATTTTGCATAATAATGCTATTCCAATTTTTGCAGATATAGATGATAAAACCTATACGCTAGATGGTCAATCGGTAGAAGATAAGATTACTGATAAGACAAAAGCCATTATACCCGTGCATTTAGCGGGAATTACTGCCAATATGGGAGAACTTGTTGAGATTGCTGAAGACCATGACTTGAAAATAATTGAAGACGCATGCCAATCCCATGGTGCAAAGTATAAAGGTAAAAGAGTTGGCTCCATTGGAGATTTAGGAGCATTTAGTTTTTATCCCTCGAAAAACATGACAACTGGTGAAGGGGGGATGATTACTACGAATGATACCAGATTTGCACGTCAGTGTCGTTTATTGAGACATCATGGAGAACCATATTGGTATGCTTATAATCGTTTAGGTTGGAATTATCGAATGACTGAAATTCAAGGAGCAATAGGAAGGGTTCAATTAAAGAAATTGGATGAATATGTGAAAATTAGAAATAAAAATGCTGAATATTTAACTAGCGCAATGAAGAATGTAGAAGGGATTAGCCCTCCTTACGTGCCAGATTATTGCGAACCTGCTTTTAACTATTGGATTGGTAGAATTCATCCCCATATCTTTGGATTAGATCAACAGGAATTCATTTCAAAATTTCCACGGAGCAAGATACTTTATCCCAAACCATTGTATCAAACGAAATTATTCCAGAAAAAAGTAGCCTATCCCAAAGGTTGTCCTTGGTCCTGCCCTTTTTATGGAAAAGAGATAGATTACACTCAATTAAGGCTTCCTGTTGTGGAAAAGGTTGCAAAAGAAATCTTCGCTTTAGATATTCATCCCAAAATCACTCAAGAAGAACTGAATGATAATATTAATATCATTAAAGATTTAGCTACTAGATAACAATTAAAATGGATTTATTATCCAATGAAAAAAATTGTGATTAATGTTTACGGACACGTTCAAGGAGTATTTTTTCGCTATACTACCAGAAAAGTAGCAAGAAAATTGGGTTTAACGGGAATCGTTAAAAACATGCCAGATGGAAGCGTGTATATCGAAGCCGAAGGATCGGAAGATAAACTTAAGGAATTATTAAATTTTTCCAAAAAGGGTCCAAGGCATGCCAGAGTGGAAAGAGTGGAACACTCTTTTAAAGACGCTGAGAACAAGTATAAGGGGTTCGAATATGCCTTCTAATTTTTTTTTCCGCATGATAATCTTAATTTAAAATTTCCTTAGTTTTTTTGGTAATACCTACGTAATATAATGGTATTATAATGGTATTATAGTTAGGAATCACATGACCGTTTCATTAAAAAGAAGTCAATATCTCGAAGCATTTCAAGCCATAAATCATAATCATATAAGGTATCAAGGACCGTTAATCTTGAAAATGTATGGTGCATTGAACCAACTTAATTTAAGGAGTGAAAATAGATATATCCTGTGTAATTTTTTGGATAAATATAGTGATATCTTACAAGAAGATGATGATATTTACATAAAAAACAACGAAAAATCTCTAAATCAGCTTTTTATCATGGCCTATAATAAGGCAAGAGATGCTGATTTATTAAAAGCCTTATATGAAGAATACGTGACCTCAATAAATGCTATTAGCGAGAAAAAAGAATTTAAAAGCCAATACTTATAATTTTTCTTTAATCTTATTTCATCTATTATTAGTTTTATTCTTCTTATTTGTAGGTTAGTTAAAGGACAGCAATAAAAAAATTAAAAGTAGGAAGAATTAGATGAATGTGATATCTTGATATTCGGTATCTCCAATATCTTTCTTGGCGACACCCAATTCTCTAACTTGTTGATTCAATTTCATGACGGCATCTCTTACAATCTCTTTTTGCTTGGCACCAGTACACACAATCCTTCCAGTTGAAAAGATTAAAAATACCGTTTTTGGGTCCTGCATGCGATAGATTAACCCGGGAAACACTTCTGGCTCATACATGGCATATTCCATCACGATGGCCGCCATGTTAAGATCGATATTAGTGTGGAGATCTCCTGAAGCAACAATATTTTGAATGGTGATTTCTGGATTTGATAATTTTATTCCAGCTTTCCGGATATTTTTCACCACTTTATTCACCACTGCCTCAGCTTCGCTCGCTTTTCTTAATCCCGTCACCACCATCTTTCCCGTTGAAAAAATTAAGATCGTAGCCCTTGGCTTTTCAATTCTCATCACAAGGCCCGGAAATCTCTCAGGATTGTATTCCACATCCGCATGCTTTCTTGCTATTTGATTAAGGTCTATTTTTTCTGCGATTTCAACACTTACCGTTGCCACCACATTTTCAATCTTATAATCTAAATCGGATTCATAATCATATTCTTCTTCCTCTTCCTCAAACTCTTCCTCATCAAATTCATTTTCTTCTGTCATTTTCTCATCTAAAGGGGATTATTATTGGTTGAATGTTAATAAAAAAAGTGAAATCACAATTGCACGTTTTTTTTTTGTTAATTTTATAATTATTATTTATTATTTATAAAGGAATTGTTTTATAAATAAATGTGCCTTAAAACATCAAATTCGAAGGGTTATATTTCGTACCCATTTTCTTCTTTAGGAAAAGGATATTGAAGGAAAAATTCAGTCTAAATCTCATGAATCCTTCGTAATATCATCCAAAATAGTCTTAATTAGATCCTTAAACGCTATTTCAACGTTTGCTCCTGTTTTAGCTGATGTTGATATGAAATTCATATCATTTATGCTAGCCAATTCATTTGCCTCCGCATCTTCCACTTTCTTTTTATCTTCTAAATCAATCTTGTTACCGATCAACAGAAGTGGTCTATTTCCTCTAGATTCCCTGAAACTTGATATCCAATCATTAAGTTTATCAAAAGATTTTCTATTGGTTGTATCAAAAATCAATAACGCTCCATTTGAGCCTTCTAAGTAAAGTTTTCTGAGGCTTTTAAAGGATTCTTGTCCACCTAAATCCCATATCTGAGCTGATACTTTCCCATAGTTGTCCACATTCAAGTCCTTCTTTAGTAAGTTAACGCCAAGCGTAGACTTGTAATTATCCCGAAATTTATTTTCAATAAATCTGTAAACTAAAGATGTTTTCCCTACAGCTGCTTCTCCTAATAAGCATATCTTAACAATATAATTTGGCTCTTCGCTCATTCTTAATCAGTACATAACATGTAATTTTTTTATTATTATACAATTTATAATATAAATAATTATCTGATGATCCAAGATAATGTGATAAATCTTTTCTTATGAATTTTATAAATTAATTATTTTTAATCTTGTTGGAACACGATCATGAATTCACAATAATCATTCCCAGATTGAATTGAACAATCTAGTTCTTGAGCAAAGCAATGAATATCAGTCATTCTCTCAACTATGCCTGCTAGCATCCCTGCTTCAAAGGAACAAAAGTTACCTGTAGATTTTATGCCTTTACCCATTAAATCCTCAATTGAGCTGTGATTTTTTAATCGTAAAGAGATGATTTCATCCGTTGCTTCCATGATAGTTATATCCCCAATATTGTATTCTTTTACGATTTTTTTTAACTCATCGGGGATTTTTACTACTTCATCGCATTTTCTTGTATCCAATGTCGTACCTAGTTCGTGGCCCAAGTAATAAAATATGGCTTCTAACTGATGGCCAAGTGCAAGCAAAGCGCCCACTTTTAAATCTCCGATTTTCTTTCCCTTTTTCAAGTGGGCCTTCATTTGCATTAATATTTTAGATAATAATTGCCGGTCCATTATTTATCTCCTTATTTGTTATAACTTTTTATTTTTTTAAATTTAATTTTTTTTATTTTTTTCCATTGCATTTATATTTTAACTGATGAAATGAACCCATAAAGGATGGCATCAATGATATCCTCTTCTTGAATGTTCACGCTTAATCGTTTGTCAGCAATTATGATGGTTGGTAATGAGGTAACGTTATATTTGCTTGTAAGTTGATGATTTTTTTCCACTTCTATTTTTTCGATATTGAGCTTTTTTCCAAACATGGATATATTGATTCTTTTTAACATCTCTTCAACTGGTTTGCACGGTGCACAATGATTCGATGAGAAGAGTAGAATTTTTGGGTATTCTTGATTGCTTGACATTATTGAAAATCGTTTCACGCGTCTTTATATCTATTATATAATTCCTTAATAATTGCCTGAAATGCTTCATAAACATTTTTTCCAGTCTTTGCGCTGGTCTTATAGTAACCAAGAAATTTCCGTTTTTTTACCAAATTCACACATTTTCTATCATCTAAATCCTTTTCATTAACGAGATCAATTTTATTACCGAATAATACAATTGGCAGTTCCCCACAATGCTTTTTGATGTCATCATGCCAGTCTTTTACGTGGTCAAAACTGATTTCTTCATCTGGAGCATGTGAAAAGACGATTATTGCTGCCTTTGATCCCTTATAAAACGTAGGACGCATGAACATGAACTCTGCCTGACCAGCAATATCCCAGAAGAATAATTTTACATTATCACCTTCTATTTCTTCATCATATTTAGAGAATTGTGCTCCAAGAGTTTTGATATAATCTTTTTCAAAGCTACCTTTCGTGTATTTCTTGATGAGGCTTGTTAAAGGCAATCATCGCGTTTATCGATAATTTTTACCTACTGCCCCATCGCCAATCACCGTGATTTTAAACACGAATGCGTTTTCTGTATCAGTCATAAATTTATTAATTTTTTTCGCGAAAAATTTGTTTTTTATATTTACTTTATAAGATTAATGATTTAAAACATTATTTTTAATTTGTCTTTTTTTCTTATTAATTTTTATTAAGCTAATGGTTATTATCTACATAAATACTATTTTATACTACTCCATGAAAATAGATAATGGAAAAAGATGATCAACATGGATGTACTGGAAAGAATCGGAAAGATAGTTGATAAATTAACGGAAAGAAGAATTCGGATTGCAATTGCCGAATCATGTACGGGAGGATATGTATCTCACATGATAACTAACATAGCCGGAGCATCTAATGTGTTTGAAAGAGGCGTGATAAGTTATAGCAACCAATCAAAAACTGATTTGTTAAATGTTGATTCCAAATTAATCGAAAGATTTGGAGCCGTATCGGAGGAGGTAGCGAGAGAAATGGCTGAAGGGGTCAGGATTATATCAAGAAGAACTGATTTGGGAATCGGAATAACGGGAATTGCAGGTCCTACCGGGGGCACTCCAGAAAAGCCTGTCGGTTTGGTTTTTATCGGATTCTCCACGGAGAATGATGAGACACTGGTGAAGAAATTCAATTATGAAGCTGACCGAATAACTTTTAAGCAAAAAGTCTTGCAGGAAATTATAGACTACCTCGACTCCTTCGATTCAAAATGATAATGATATGAGTTTAAAAGAGTTAACATTTAATAGATTATTAAGTGAACTTAACCGAAGAAATTAAATCATGTCAAAAGATCTCTTTCTCATCATCCCTGGATTTTTTTACATAGGTGATTATCAAAAGGCCTTGTATTATGGGGATTTACCGCTGGGTACTCTACAATTATCTGCTTATCTTAGAAAAAAAGAAAATGTCAATTCTCAAATAGTTGATTTACGAGTAGAAGGAGAGAAAAATGAAAACTTGTCTCAACTCAT
>SDNN01000106.1 GCA_004524425.1 Promethearchaeota archaeon | reverse complement strand
TTCTTCTTTTAGATAAAATTCCAATTTTTATTTTCTGACACCTCCTGTCATATATACCTACCGTTTTGATTCCTTAATTAAATAATTTCCAACTATTTCATGACCATTTTTTATATAATTGAAATTAGGTGTTGAATTAATGTCCGTTAAATAAAACTGACCATCTGGAGACTGAAGAAAATCAATAGATGTTAGTTTTAAATTTAAAACTTCCATTGCTTTATAAGAATACTCGCTTAATTCTTCATTCTTTTTAATTTCTACTCGGGATTCCATTTTATTAGGATTTTTTAAGGTAGGAATTTGTTTGTAAAAAAATTGCATTTCCTCTCCGATTCCATATATTTTGTATTCCCACTCACTATCTATAAATTTTTGGTAAAAAAAATATCTATAATTTTCTTTACCTCCCCTCGCTTCTTTTAGTGCTCTTTTATCAATGACTTGTGTATGCCCATCTACTAATTCAATTTTAGGATCAAATGCATAATTTTTTTGGTCAATTATATTCTTAATTATATAATCCTTAAAATTGGGAACACAAGTAATTGGATTTAAAGAAAAATCTGGAACCGGTATTTTTGCCCTTCTCAATAAGAGTGAGTAGATGAATCTGTGCATCGTGTTCCATATAGCTTCTGAAGGATTGATAACAGGTATATTGGTGTTACTTTCTATTAATTTTGTTAAACTGATGGTTAAATCTCCTTTGGATTTAACAAAAAAGACATCTTCATCGAAATTAAGGTCAGAGCTATTTAGCACGCATGATTCTTCAATATAGTAGGAAATGTCTGAAAATTTTTTCATATAATCTATGAATTCCGAGACTTTCTTTTCTAAGTGATATCTATCGATGATTAAGCCAAGTTTTACCTTTTTCATGAGATAGTAATTTGGAATAAAATATTATTTATATCATTTATTCTTCGTTTTCAAAATAGATTAAATCAATTAATTTCCTTTATTTAAGACAAGATGGCTTAATTCGAATTTATATATAGATTTCTTTAGCTATATATAAACAATAGATTTATATAGCATGTTTTTATTTTATGCAAATAAAAAAAGACCGGAAAAACATTGTCCTTAAAAAAGCTCTATATAGGTTCCATATGTTTTCGCGATCTTGAAATATTCGAAGAGATCAGGTTATTCCTTAAATTGAATTATAACATTAAAGTTATTAATCTAATCCCTTATAAAGGCTTAAAAAAAGGACAATTCGACTTAAAATATTTCTGTAAGAAATTAAAAAAATATCCTATCTTATTTATTATTGTAAAAGTATTTTCTGAGGAGGCAAATGAGCAAATTTATCGAGCTTTAAGGGAATTTGCTCCCAAAATACCATTATTAAATAGTTTACAGGCAGTTCAAACCTGTGAGAGTAGAAAAGCTACATTTAAGTTAATTGAAGAGAAATGTAAAAAGATCAACGTCCCAAGAACATTTTATTCAATTGAAGAAGCATTAAAAGCTTGTAAAAAAGGTACTGATATCATCATAAAATTAGATGTGCATAATATACCCAATTTGCCTCGTGAAAATCGTATTATAGGTATTGCGAGAAACCCATGTGAATTTAATAATCTTGTTAAAAAGCATGATCCAGGAACATTATTTTTTCAAGAATATTTACCCAAAGCTACATTAATCTATAAAGTCTATGTAATAGACCGGTGGATTGTATCAATTACAGCTCAGGACATAATGAGAGATGAAAAGCTTACACCACTAAAATTAATCCATATTCGAGTGCCAATAGATAAAGAATTAAAACGCAGGATTTTAAAATTAGGGAGAAAATTTGGCATGTCAATATATGGTATTGACTATATAAGTGATGAGGAAGGAGTGCCATGTATTATTGACGTGAATGATTTTCCAAGTTTCAGATACATTCCCGAGGCAATTAGCTTAATCTCTGATTATATTTATGAGTATCTAAATGCCAGGCAAAAAATCACTGGAAAAATGCCAATGTACTTGAAATCTCGCACTTATACGGCATAATTTTTCTATTAAGAAAATAAATAAAAAAAATATCTCAAATTAATTATCTCTCTCTCTTTCCTTCTATGAATTCTACCAGATTTTGTTTAGCTATATAATCTTCAAGCTGTTCAGGAGGATGTTTCATGAAAAAAGAGCTTGCTGCTTGCAACACGCCACCGATTTTTCTGTCTTTTGCAATTTTGGAAATCCGAATACAATCAGCAATTATTCCAGCAGAATCATTGCCATCTTCCACGAACATAGTAAGATCAATTCTCACTGGAGCCCCTCCAAAGATTCGTCCTTCAAGTCGCATGTAAGCTTCTTTTTGATTTTTTAGAAAAGGAATGTAATCAACAGCAGAGATTTGGCATTTAACATCATCTTTATTTTGAAGCTGTGAAATGACCGCATCAGTTTTAGATTGACGTTTTCCTTCTTCATAGACTAAATTTCCATCTGGTTTGGGAGTTAAAAGATTGCAAAAATCACTGCAACCACCCCAATCAAGTTGGATCGTGCGATCTAATATAGCGCCCCTCATTGGAAATAGGTTTGCCAATGACCGATGTATGATGGTTGCTCCTATTTGAGATTTAACGTCATCGCCTATCAATGATAAATCTTTTTCTTCAGCCTTTCTTATAATCTCATCATCTTTTGCCACGTAGGAAGGCATCCCACAAATTACGCATGAACCAGCTTCTAGAGCGGCCATTGCATAACGTTTAACTGCGGCATGCGCTCCAGTTGGAAGTAAAATAACTGTAATATCAACATTCCTATTCCGCATTTCTTTAATGATGTCTGCTTCTTTTTGATTTTCATCAACCGGAACGATGTGTTTTATGTTACTATCAAGTCCGTCTAATATAGGGCCTTTAATGACGGGTGCATTTAAATAATTTGGTTCAAACAGCTTCATGTTGCAATTTGGTTCAGCAAAAATTGCTTCGCTTAAATCTTTTCCAACTTTATTAGCATTAACATCTATACCTAAAACGAAGTTGATCTCATTAACGCTATACTGAGTAATTTCGGGTAATAATCCAATAATGTTATCTGGATTTTTCTTGTAATTTTCAACCCCTTGGACTAAAGCAGAAGCAACATCTCCTACTCCTATAATGCTAGTATTGATTGCATTTGGCATCTTACTGAATATAATTAATTTATTATATTTAAATGATATTAAATCAAATTAAGCATTTTAAAATCATTGAGTTGAGGAAAGAAATAAAAAAAAATTTCTAGTAATGCTAATCTAATTAAAAGCTAAAAACGAAGGTTATTTTAAATTTTTAAATTCCTTTTCAAATTTTTTATCAATTGTTTTATCAGGTAAAATTTTAATCAATCGGTATCTCAATTTATCAGGGGCTATTAAATATCTCGTTTTTGGCTCTTTGACCAGTAATATTTTATAAACTAGCTTAGCTACTTCTTTTGGGTTCAAGCCTTCAGTTTTTCCCTTTCTAATGGCGTATTCCCCCACCTCTTTTGCAATTGTTTCAAAAATGGAACCTTTTAGTCTTGATATAAGAGATTTAAATAATTCCTCTCCCTTATCCCATATTGAAGTCTTTACTCTTCCTGGTTCAATTATAACAACATTTACATCAAAAATGAGCAACTCTCTTCTAAGTGAGTCTGAATAACCTTCTAAAGCAAATTTACTGGAACAATATGGTCCAAAAAAGGGAGTAGCAAAGAAGCCAGAATCACTGCTCATCATTATTATCTTACCTTTAGATTGTAATAAAAAAGGAAAAACAGCTTTAGTAATTCGATGAATTCCAAATAGATTCACATCAAATTGCTCATGTAATTCATCTACTGGCAATTCCATCAAAGGACCTGCACGTGCAATTCCTGCATTATTGATGAGAGCACATAATCCTGTTTTCTGGTTTCTGATGTATTCAATTGCCCTTTCAATGGTATCTTGCTTAGTAACATCAATTTCAAGGGCGTTAATATTTTCGATATTACTTAGCTCTTTAATATCGTGTTGTTTGCGGGCACCAGCATATACTTTAAAACCGTTTGATGCCAAATATTCTGCACAAGCCCTTCCTATACCGCTACTAGCACCTGTGATCAACACATGATTATTTGGAATGGACATTATTTAGTAAAAATTACAAAAATTAAAAATTTAGTTTAAAATTTACTAAATAATATCTATAATACTATAATATTTGAATTAAATTGAAATTTGAAGATAAGAAAATATTTTTCATTCTCTCACCTCACATTAATTATTATCATTCTTATCGAGGTGATTCAAGAGGTCTTGGTGGGTTTGGAAGCGATATAAAGATCATGAGAGAAATCCTCGATATAGTGGATGAAATTGAAGATATGGGGTATTCGTTTGGAAACATGCGATTTACGTGGGATTATGCTGACACTTTTTGGTCCATTCAACTTCAAAAAGAATATCAGCAAGATGTTTTAGATAGAATAATCGAAAGATGCAAAAAAGGAAAAGATGAAGTACTTATTGGATCCTTTGGAAATGTAGCACAACCAGTTCTAGATACTGAAGAGTTCATAAGAGATCATGAATGGTTTTTGGAAAATGCAATGGGTATTGGGGTGAAGCAATTATTTCCAGGAAGGATTGCTCCCTATGCTCGTACGCAAGAAACAATGTTTACTCAAGGAATGATAGAAATGTATAATAAAATTGGCGTTGAGGGATTTTGTGGTTATTATTCTGTTTATCCATTTGATATCGGAAGACCTTTTTTAAATCCACGTTTAACACCAAATCAGAGATATGGGCTGATAAACTTCAAATCTTCCGTTTCAGATGCTTCAATGCTATATATTCCAACTTATGCGTTTGGTGATGTTGTTGACTATTTCTCTATAAAGAGATGGTTTAAATTAATAAGAAAGATGCAAGAGAAAGATGAAATTTCTGGTCATGCTTTGTTATTCTTTAACTTTGATATGGATGTTGATCTCTGGTTACCACAAAAACTTCCTAATTTTCTCAAATGGATGCCAAAAACCAGGGGTCTTTATGAGTATGCTGAAGCAGTAGATGAATTAGATTATGTGGAATTTGCTAATCTATTAGATACTATTCCCGAGTTAGAAGTTCATGGTGAGACAACTTTATATCCTGATGCAGCTGATGGGTATAACAATGGTTTTTATAATTGGGCTCAAAAATATGATAATACGAAATTATGGACGGTTGGACAAAGAGCTAGATGGTTTAAATGCATCTCAGATACCTTAATTTCTCAAGAGTTTGTTAAAGATAAGATTAAGAAAATTAATGAATTTATCCGTGATGAGGATGTACAATCAGAATCATATTTAAAAAACAAATGTCTGTTAGCATCTACTACTAATTTTGGCTTATCCGTGCCTTTCATGCATCCTACACGAATTAAAACAGGAATGTCATATGCTTTAAAAGCTCATGAAGCTGCTGAAAAGGCAGCAACATTAGCTATTGAAGAAACAATTAAAGGTATGGCTGATTATGTGAGTGCTGATAATTATGTATTGACAGCGTGCCCCGTCACTAGTAGGGGAATCTCTCCTCAAGAAAAAATTCCGATTAAATCTCCTATTCTCATAAGAACTCTAGTCCCTCAAGCAATCTCAGATGAAATAATTAAGAAAAACAAAAAATTGACATTAAATAAATTAAATCACGGAATCTATGAGATTGAATCTAATTCAAATTTAAGACTTGAAACTTTCATTCCCCACGATTTATTTACTACGAAAAAAATGCTCTTATCAGAGTTAACTTCAGAGATTTCAGAGAATAAATCAATTAAAACTGATTCTAATATTAAAGCAACCTCCCAATTTATTCAAAATGAATTAATCAGATTAGATCTAAATGAAAATGGTGAAATCGTTTCTCTTAATTTTGATGGTAAGAATCTTGCTTGTTCTAAATTTTTAGAATCTGCTGTTAGATTCGGAGAAAAAGGAAAGGCTAAGTTGTTATCGCCAAAACACCACGAGATTGAGGTCTTGCGATCCGGAGCTGATGGTTTTTCGGCTTCCATTAAAATGATCGGTGATTTTGAAATTTTAAGGGGAAATACTGTTCATTCAGAAAAAATAATTACGGTATATTCTGGTATTCCTGCACTTTTTGTAGCTGTTAAGATGCGTTTATGTGATATAAAAGGTGAATCAACCGTTGAAGATGGCAGTGCTTTTGTCACCGAGAAATACGATGAAAGATGGCAAGAAGTAATTCCAAGTGAAATAAAACCAAATATCATTGGAAATGAAGAACCCTTGAGAATATGGAAAAAAAACTTCTTCGGAAGAGTTTCCTATTTCGATCTTGACATGCGAGAAGTCGATCCCAGAAATGCAGATATAGATTGTCTTGTAGCAAATATTTCTGATGGATGGATGGCAATATCAGATAAAAAAATCGGCATGTTAGTAGGATTTAACTCTTTAAAATCAGCCAATTTTGCTTTCTCTCCCATAAAAATTAGAGATAAAGGGTTTGGCGATGGTTATAAAAAAGGACAACAAGTTCGAATTAACCCCTTCGGTAATTATTTTGGGGAATTATTGAGATACTGGACAGAGGGTTCAGGTCATGCGTATAAATTCACGAAAAAGTTTTTTACTCATCAAGTTCAACCCACCGCTCCCACCTATAGCGGAAAGGATTTAGAGTATGAACTTATAATCGCACCATATACTGGTGATGCACCTCCTGAAAAGATACAGTCATTAGCAGATCATTTTTCATTTCCCCCTCTCGTAATGATTGGAAAGAAGTCCGATTTAGCAATGATTAATAATTATTCCAACCTTATAGATCTCGCAGAGAAAATCAAATCTGAACTCAACATTGGGGATCTAATGAGAACCTCTTATTTAGAATGGGTTAGAAAAGTTAATAAAGACTTTGATCCTAGTGCTGAACAAAAACCGCAAGGATCACTCAATTTAAGTATAAGAGATATACTAATGCTATTGATTGATGGAATAAGAGGAAGATGATAAAATATGTTTAAAATTAAAATATAAAAAAGATAAGGTTATAATCTTGGAAGATAAAATGAGAGCACTAATATTCCCTGAACCATGGGTTGTAAAATTAGTCAAAATCGATATTCCAAAACCAGGTCCTAATGAAGTTTTGGCAAAGATGGTTTCTGTGGGAATTTGTGGGAGTGATGTAGGTATATTTGAAGGTGATCATTGGATCATAGCTCATGAACCAGGAGGACATGGTCACGAAACCGGTGCAATCGCCGTAGAAGTTGGAAAAAATTTGGAAGGTCAGATTAATGAAGGAGATCATTTAGCGAGAATGGGACAAGGATATGCTGAATACTCAACTCATGTTAATGTGATAGGTCATGGAAAAGATGAATTGTCTGGTGCAGTTCCAATTGTTAGAAATGATTTAACCATGGATGAGATTTCATTTGCCGATGCCGTGGGATGTGCAATAAATTGTTACGAGCGAGCTGAACTTGATAAGGTTGAGGGAGAAAAAAAGGCAATAGTATTTGGTTTAGGTCCTATTGGTTTGATTCTCACCCAGATATTATTAAATAATGGGGTTGAGGTAGCAGCAAGCGAACCGTATCATCACAAAAGAAATTTAGCACAGAAATGGGGAGCAAGGGTTTTCAATCCTAATGATTTTTCTCGACCAACCCACGGAGATTATTCAGTTGCAGATGAAATTAGAAAGGAATTCGGTGAAGCTCACGCCACTTTTGAAATGGTGGGCCATAATGATACACTTCTTGATGCTATTAGTTTAATAAAATCAGGTTATCGTGTCGTTGTGTTTGGTGCTCAGAAAATGCAGTACATTCCCTATGTGAATTGCAGGAAAAAGGGAGTCGAACTAGTTTATCCTGAAGCAATGGTGAATTCCAAGGCGGATAAGGATTATTGGGATGAAGCACTTGATCTGATTGCCAGTAAAACGTTAGATTTAGAAAGCTTGATCACGAAGAGAATCACTCTTGAGGAGGCAGTTGATGCGTTTAGATACTATGATAGGGAAAAATGGATAAAAATCATCGTTGAACCACAAAGAAAGTAATTCATACAAAAAAATTGACAAATGGAAGAGAATGAAAATAAAATGAAAGTAAACGGAGTTATTGTTCCATGCATTACCTTTTTTAACAAGAATCATGAGATTTATCGTGAATTAAATTCCTTACTGATTCAGCACGTAATTTTAAATGGTGCTGATTCCATATTCATATTCGGAAATACCGGAGAAGGAGTATATTTTTATGACAATATCAAGGAAAAACGAAAGTATTTAGATTTAACCTTTGAGCAAACAAGCGATAAATTCCCTGTACTTTTGGGTGTTTTTGGTAATAAAATCGATGAAGTGATTGACCAATTAGAAATATTCGCGAAAGATTATACTTCTTTAAATTTTATAATAGCCCCCCCTTTCACTCATAAATTAGATAAATCCCAGATTAAAGAGTATCTGGAAAACATAATCAATTCTGTTTCGTTTAAGAATCACATCTATCTATATAATAATCCAAATACTTTTGGAGCTAATCATATAGATGATGAAATTCTGAAAGAGTTATTAAAAAATCCGAATCTGAAAGGCATTAAAGATACCACCAGTGATATCAATAACGTAAAATCATTTTTGAAATATCTAAGCGATGATTTTAGAGTTTATTGTGGTGAAGAAAAAAATTATGCTGCTTTTCTTAAAATGATCCCATTAGAGCTTAGAAAGCATACTGGTTTAGTACCAAGTATTAGTAATATATCTAATATCTGTAGTGCCATGTTTCAAAAAGCATTAAAAGGGGAAGATTCACAATTAGATAACTTACAAGAAGAGCTAAATAGACAACAAAAAATTATATATGATATAAGAGTACCCAGAGGGCAAGAACCAAGAGGTTTAAAACATTCCTTTTACTTCATCTATGAAAATACCATAAATGTCTCGGAAGATGATGCGACTATAGTTTCATCTGCTTTAGAGCGTAAAATAGAGAAAGAAATTAAAGATAGACAAAGAATCAATCTTAAAAACCTTTTAGAATCTAAAACGGTACAAAAAATATCAAAAGAAAAAAAATAAACTAAAAATAAGAAAAAAAAGGAATTATTTCAATTTTAAAGTCTCTTCAACTCGTAAAAAGAATATGATCGATGCTAAGAAAAACAACGTGCCTAATGGGAAGATCCAATCTAAGCCAAAATTAGTTGCCACTAATCCTGCTGCTAATGCACCAACTATCTGTGAAACAGTAAATACGATATTTAATATCCCAAAAAACTTACCTCTTTTATCAGCAGGTAATAAATCTTGAGCCCAAGTATCAAATATTGCTCTTATCCCTAATAATGCTATAAGCGTAAAGGGAAGAAGGATTAAAAACAATAATAGATTTACACC
>SDNN01000105.1 GCA_004524425.1 Promethearchaeota archaeon | reverse complement strand
GTGTATTATAGAGGAGATGAGGCAATTGCAGATATTACTGTTGATGATTCAAGTACATATTCTTGGACTGCATCAGTCGTAAATGGAACAGGTGAAGATCCAAAAACAATTGTATCATTTTCAGGGAGTCCTTTTCAAATAAATTTCACCATAAATGAAAGCTACAATGAGTTGAATCAATTCTATTATATTATCATAGAGATGACTGGCGGTTATAAGGACTATTTTGCATTTTACGTGAAGAATTCAGATCCTATAATTGATGAGAATTCGATCATTTTTAATCCAAGCTCAGTCTTTAGAGAAGAAACTGGTAATGTTAAAGTTAATATAAGCGATGCAGAATCCGATTTTGAAAATATTAGTGGTACATTAATCCTTTACAATCCAAATGGGGATTTGGCGGCTAACGTACCCTTGAGTGATGATGATAACGATGGCAGATTTGAAGGAAATTTTCAAATTCAAGCGAACAATCCTAAGGGAATTTATGTAGCAGAATTCCAAGCCATGGACCAAGAAGCCATTCCCGGAATCGGAGTAATAAAAACTGAACTTGAAGTGAAAAACAATCCTCCAGAAATTGACGGATTTACGATCAATGATCTTGAAACTAAAGAGAGAATTTCAGTCCCCTATGGAGAAACCATCGTCTTTGAATTTGACGTGGATGATGTAGAAGGTATAGAATACATAACAGTAAGACTTGAAGCTGAGGATCCTTTTAGAGATGAGGATGACGAATACGAAATTTCTCAGGAATATGAGGACGATTTAGAAATTAAAATTAGGACAGAAGATTTGGTTGGAGGTACTTGGACAGTATATGTCTCTGTAACTGATGTAGATGGGGAGACTACTGATCTTGATGATGATTATGATACAGGCCCTCAACAAATTACCATTGTTCCTGATGTATTGTCCGATTACTTACCATGGATCATGTTAATAGTTGGCTCTATTATGGGACTGGCTATTGGAATCGGATTAGGGTATTATCGATTAAAATCTAAATATGAAACCGTCGAAGAACCAGTGCCCATCAAAAAAAAACCCAGTAGAAAAACAAGAAAACCTCAACCGAAAGAAAAAATAACTAAACCTAGACCTAAAAAAGAAGAGCCTAAAGCAAAGGAGGAAGAAGAACCAGCTCCAAAACCAGCTAAACGCAAAATCAGAAGAAAATTGTAAAATAAGTGTAACACGTAATTAAATTTTGTCACAAAAGTGGAATTTATGTGACATAAAATATCTTACACATTACAAGTAGCGCGTAATTAAAAATGTCAGTAATTTTGGCGATCTTTTTTGTCTTTTTCCGTCGTCAAATTTACCTACTTGTCTTACACACGGAATTTAATTTGACATTTAAAAAACTAAACGTAAAACTAAGAACACATTTCATTTAGCTTTTTTTATCCCTCTTTTAGTAATTGGGTTTAAATCTTACTTCAGATTTGACCAAATATGCTAATTCTTAAGCATGAAGGTGAAGAACTCAATGAATTTGAAAGAAAAAGAGAAAAGAGAATTATACGAGGAGGTGAGAGAATTGCATTATAATACAGGGCTAACTATCCCGCAACTCGCAATAAAGTATAAGAAATCCGAAAGAACAATTTATAGATGGCTTAAACGAGCAACTCCAGGAGAGAATTCAGAGAATAAAAGAATCAAAAAGAAATCACGCCGACGTAAAAAATATCCTCCTGAAATTTTTGCTCGAATAATAGAACTGAAAAAGCAGATCCCACAGAGAAGTGCTCCCATGATAGAACGTATACTTCATATTGAGTTTGAGGGGCCAATCCCTAAATTATCTACCATTCAGAAATTTATTCGAGAACAAGACTTAGTCTATAAGCCCAGAGAGCAAAACCAAGGATATATAGCTTTTCAACGCTCAAAACCTAATGATCTGTGGCAAATAGACATTGCAGGAGTTCAAACAGTAGGTCATTTAAAGCAATTATATTTAATTGCCCTATTAGATGACTGTTCTAGGTTTATCGTGGCTGCCGAATACTTCAGGACACAAAAGGGAGTAAATGTATTAAAAGTAATAAGAGATGCTGTGCTTGCTCAAGGAAGACCTAATGAAATATTAGCTGACAATGGTGCTCAATTCCGTAATGTTTTAGGAGAATTAGGAACAAAATATTCTAAATTACTAGAATCTTTGGGAATAAAGCCTATTTTTGCAAGACCAAGACATCCCGAAACTAAGGGCAAACTTGAAAGGTGGTTTAGAACAGTCATGCAAATGTTTCTAACAGAAGCTCGAGTATTTATAAAGCAGCACCCTAAGTATTCTCTAAAGGATTTTAACCACAAGTTTACCGAATGGGTTGATTGGTATAACACTCAAAAGCCCCACTGGTCTCTTCCACATAAAACGACTCCGGATAAAATATATTATGAAGTACCTGATCGAATTTTTAGACCGTTAACGGTTAAAGTAAAATGGGACAAGTGGCTTCGCGAATCTAATCAAAGAAAAGTGAACAAATACAATACGATATCATATAAAAGTCAGAAGTTCGAGGTTCCCCCTGGACACATGCGAGCTCAGGTTGATGTGATTGAATATGAAGATAAAATAGAGATTTACCATAAGGACAAGCTATTAATAACACATTTCTATGATGTATTAGAGATCAACAAGAAAAACTATCTAATTACAAGGAGAATACGAATAAATGGGACCATCTCGTATAAAGGAAAAGATTATACGATAGATTATAAATTTGGTGGTAAAACCGTAGAGGTACAAGAGATTAACCAAGGCAGGGAACTCTTAGTGTACCTAAACGGACATCTGATAAAGACATTAGACCTATAAGGTTTAATGTTTTACTTTAATTTTTTTTAGTAATTTAAGCTAATTATTAAGGACACAATAACGCGGAAAATGAACTAGTTACTGACATAATTTGACAAAATAAAATACACAAAACCCTGACAAAAACTAGGTACATATAACAAAATAAGAAAAAATAAAGAAAAAAATTATTATTTAATATTTATCTAATTTTAAAATTATAGCTCCATTATAATCCTAAGACGTCCTTTAGATGATATTGGAACTTTCCTAATTTTCCACCATAATTGCCCGCCGAAATCCTCTTTACACCATCCACCTTAGTTGCGGCATCAATACCTAACTTCATTGCTGTCTTAATTGCCTCTTCTGTAGCACCATCTAATATTATTTCATAGACGCAATTCTCCCCTTCTTTAAGAGCTGAGTTTCCAGACTTATCTTTCAAAGTAGGACAATAAGCATCATTGGTAGATGCTCCAAGAAAACTATATTTAGACCCTACTTTCGAGCCTGATCTAGCAATACCTCCGGGAAATGCTGCAATTACATTTTCAAGATTTTCCATGGCCACTATTGATGCCTCAGCAGCTTTTAAAGTGGACTGCTGATCGTTTCCGATGATTAGAAAATTCCCACCAGCAATTCCCTTTCCCACCTTCATCATATCTTGACATTTGAAAACACCATCCATGACAGGGATGTTCCACATATTTCCTTCTTTCTCTTCGAATCCATCTCCGAAATACCTCAAATTTTCGCCAATTTTTACTTCAAAAACTTTTTCTGGGTCAAGAGAATCCTTCATGGCATCAAAACACGCAGTTGTGGGACACGTCAAAACACATTGACCTAAACGATTCATCACCACACTTCCAGCTTTTTTCTTATCTGAAATAAAGAACATGAGAGCTACTCCAGGTCTTTTATCTGGAGTTTGCTCAGACGATATCATTACATCTATAGCAGCTTCAGCATCACAATGAATGGTCGAAGTGGCATATCCAGTTGCGATCTGTCCAGCAATTTTAACCCATCTCTCGTTAATGGCAGTCACCAATACACGCGCAAAAAAGCCTCCAAACGCCTCACAAAAGGTATCTTCTATTACTACTCCATTTAATTCCATGTTGTATTTTACCCACTTTTATTGTTTTTTTTTAAACTCAATTATTTATTAATAATAATTAAGATGTCGATTTTATATAAAATTTTAAAAAAAATTTTAAAAAAATAAAAAATAAACAATTAAATAACACTCAAATTCTAATAAAATATTTATAAATAAAGTTGGATAAAATGGCTGAAGAAAAAATATTAAAAATTGGTATATTAAAGAATGGAACTATTGGCTCATCTTTATTGCTTGCTTTCCTCATCGATGAGAGAGCAGAATCCACCAGAATTAACGTTTATGAAGTTACTTCTGGGGCAAAAATGCATCCACCTAATATGTGTACTGAAACCATGGAAGATTTGTTGAAATGGAAGCCAGAACTTATAATAATGTCCAGTCCAAATGCTGCCTTAAAGGGCCCAGTAGCGGCTAGAGAAATGGCTAAGCAAGCAGGAATCCCATCAATAGTAATATCTGATGCTCCAGCTAAAAAGGCTGTCGAAGAGATAAAAGAAAAAGGCATGGGTTATATTTTAGTAAATTGTGACAGCATGATAGGAGCCCGAAGACCATTCTTAGACCCCATCGAAATGAGTATTTTCAATTCTGATTTGCTCAAAGTTCTTGCCATCACGGGAGCATTACAAGTCATCGCTCAGGAATTAAATAAAGTTATCATGGATATGTTAGATGGAAGAACACCTACTTTACCTCAGATTATCGTTGATGCATCTACAGCAGTGAAAGCGGCAAGGTTTTCTAATCCTTATGCTGAAGCTAAAGCAATAGCAGCCTTTGAATTAGCAGCCTCAGTTTCTGCAATAACTGCACGAGCATGTTTTGTAATGAAGGAAAGGGAAGAGTACATGCCATTCTTAGCGGCAGCTCATGAGATGATGAGAACAGCTGCGTTGATGTGTGATAAAGCAAGAGAAATAGAAAAATCGAATGATACAGTGATTAGAAGACCTCATCACGCGAAACAACATATGCTCACAAAAATTGCTCTAATGGAAAAAGAGAAATAAAATTCCTTTTTATTTAGAATAATTATTTTTAAAATCTTATTTTTTATTTTCATTCTCGCTTTTTTTTAAATCATTTTTGAAAACGAAATTATAGGAGAACTAGAACTCAGAAGACGTTACATATTTTTTAAGATTATTAAAATCTTCTCCAGTCAAAGCAGTCATCACACCAGTAAAGGCATTCATTTGTTTGTTCTTAGTAATTGCCATCAATACTGCTGTTTCGCTTACCTCCTTAACGAGGACATAAGAATTTGAGGATTCATATATGATTGTTGATAATGCTAAAGGGGTCACATCGGGCACGTTCAGAATTTCCATTATATTTTCATAAATAATATATAGATTAGAGTCTAAAGTTCCCATCTCAAATTTCATGAATTCTAAAGGTTTGCTTTCAAATTTTCCAAACGTGGATGCAATTAATAAACCATCGGGCTGATTAAATAGAATGTATTCAGAAAGTGTGTTCATTTTTAGCTGATCCAGTAAGTATCTAATCTTACCTAACCTTTGCATGGAAAGTGTTGATTTTTGAATCTCAAAATCTAAAATTTCAATCAACCTATGTTGTGCACTTCCCTCTTTCACGGAAACTGGTGTAAATGCTATTTTATATCTTAATTCGTCTTCCAGATTACTTGATAATGATTTAAAGACGTTATCTTCTTTTGATTCTGGAAGATCAATCTTATTTAGTAGAACATATACCTTGTTGATGTGTGGGCTGAACTGAAAAAGATAATCAAGAAACTTGTCAAATACTTCTTTTGCTCTCGAATCTGCTACTGCAGAATCAACCATGAAAATCGCAGTAGTTACCTCTGAAAATATGAGCTCCCGTTGGGATTCTGAAAAATACCTTTCTAAATATCTTTCTTGACCACCAGCATCCCACACATTTAATTCCATGATCCCTCGGAAGATGAAGTTCTCTCTTGAAATGCCTTTTGTTGGTTTTAAATTTGCCACTTTCATAAAATTGTAGCCTAAGCAAGTAGTCCTCATCAAACTCGTCTTACCAGCGCCCGCTGGACCAAATAGCAAAATTTTCATTAAAGCTAACCTAATTTATTATTTATTTTATAATATAATATTGATATTATTGTTATACCATATTTTTTATTTAATTTTTTGTTATTATTTAAGATTAATCTATTTTTTTCTGCACTAAATATTATAATATAGGTCTCTTTCGTTGATTTTGATTTATTAAATTCATTTTTATTAATGAAATAATTAAAAAACCTTCTATTTTTATAATTACACATAAGACCATTAATTTTATTAGGATTTATGGATAAAGATGCCAGAAAAACCAAATATCGTTTCTTTTATAACCCATGATCAAGGTCAATTTTTGGGATGTTATGATTCACTACAAACACCCAATTCACTTCACACTCCAAATCTCGATGGGATCGCCAAAAGTGGAGTAATATTTACTAATTATTTTTGCACTGCACCTCAATGCTCTCCGAGCCGGGGAAGCATCATGACTTCTAAACATCCTCATCAAAATGGACTCATGGGGTTAGTTAATAGGGGATGGAGTTTACCAGAACATAATAAAACATTGCCCATGTATTTAAAAGAAAACGGATACACCACCCATTTAATTGGATTTCAGCATGAAGCGAGAGATCCTAAAAGTTTAGGTTATGATACAATAACAAAGCGGTTTTTAAGTAAAAGAGGCGTCGATATTTCCTTTTTATATAATTGTAAAGAAGCAGAAGAGGAAAGTGCGAAGTTTTTTGATATGCATGAGAATGATGATGAACCTTTTTATTTGAATATTGGAACCGAAGAAGTACATCGACCATTTAAAATTTGGGGGTCTCCCGTAGATCCTGAATCCGTTAAAGTACCTCCATTTCTTCCTGATAGTGAGGTTATAAGACAAGAACTGGCAAACTTTTATGGAGCAATAAACAGAGTCGACGTCACCATTGGAAGAATCATGGAAATGTTGCAAAAAACCGGATTAAGAGAAAATACACTGTTTATCTATACGACCGATCATGGAAGTGCTTTCCCAAGAGCAAAATGCACGTTATATGATCCAGGATTAAAAACTATTCTTCTAATGCATCAACCTAATTCAGAGATTTTTAGTGGAAATAAAAGGATCGAAAGTTTGCTCAGTAATATTGATTATCTTCCGACCTTACTCGATCATGTGGGAGCAAAAATCCCCAATGATATTGAAGGTAAAAGTTTTATGCCTATATTAAAAGGAGAGAAAAAGGAAATTAATGAGAGAATCTTTGCTGAAAAATCTTTTCATGAGCTCTATGACCCTATTCGTGGAATAAGAACTAGAGAATATAAATACATTAGGAATTTCGAAAAATTAGATACTTTATATCAAATACCAGAACCCACGCTTATGGCTCCTTCGGGTAAATTCATTAAAGATAAATATAATAAACCGAGGCCTGATGAGGAATTATATGATTTAAGGAAGGATCCAAATGAACAAATTAATTTAATTAAGGATTCGAGCTATAAAAAAATTTTACAAGAATTAAGAAAAGAACTTAATTCTTGGTTGAAAAATACAAATGATCCAATCTTAAAGGGAAAAATAGAACCTCCATCTACTGCGACATATAACTATAAAAATTAGCTATTTAGTTAACCTCTTGATTAAATGCAGGATTAATCAAAATTTTCATTATTTGAGTGTGTCTTTTATCATTAATTACTATCTTATGAGTTATCTTTAATTTAGATTGAATATAAAATTTAAATTAACTTACATCGAAATTAACTATAAATAATACTGATACTAAAATGGATTTATTAAAATACATAAGAAATGTTCCAGATTGGCCTAAGGAAGGAATTCAATTTAAAGATATTACTACTTTGTGTAAAGTTCATGGCCCTTTTAAAGAATCATGTGATATAATAATAAATCATTACAAGGATAAGGGAATTAATAAAGTAGCAGCAATTGAGGCAAGAGGCTATGTATGGGGGGGTGTAATAGCTTATCAATTGAATGCAGGCTTCATTTTAATGCGAAAGCCTGGAAAGTTACCATATAAAACATATAGTGAGACATATCAGTTAGAATATGGAACGGACACTATTGAAATGCATGTTGATGCTATTGAGAAGGGAGAGAAAGTATTAATTTTCGATGATTTACTTGCAACAGGTGGAACAGCACTAGCTGCGTGTAAATTGATAGAGAAAGCAGGTGGAATAGTAGCTGGAGTTGCATTTGTCATTGAGCTAACTGGAAGCTTACATGGAAGGTCAAAATTAGAAGGCTACGACTTGCTTTCTTTAATTGAGATTCCCGTAGAGGAATAATTTTTCAAAAGATAATAATGGTGAATTAAATGGTCAAAATTGGTATAATTGGCGGTTCCGGATTAGATGATCCGGAAATTTTAAAAGATGCAAAAGATATCGAGGTAAATACTGCCTATGGAAAGCCATCTTCTCCCTTACAACTAGGGAAAATCCATGATGTAGATGTTGTCCTTATCGCAAGGCATGGAAGAAAACACACCATTCCTCCGACACAAGTTAATTATAGGGCTAACATACAGGCCTTGAAAGATCAAGGATGTACTCACATTCTGGCTACAACTGCTTGTGGAAGTCTAAGGGAAAAAATAGATAGAGGTCATTTAGTGATTCTCGATCAATTCATTGATTTCACGCGACTCAGGAAAGTATCCTTTTTTGAAGAATTCGAACCTGGTGATATGAAGCATACTCCCATGGCAGATCCTTATTCAGAAGAATTAAGAACTATTTTAATAGAGACAGCAAAAGAATTGAATCTCAAACATCATGAGACTGGAACAGTGGTAACAATTGAAGGTCCCAGATTTTCTACAAGAGCCGAATCAGAGATGTTTAGAATATGGGGTGCTGATGTGATAAACATGAGCATTGCGCCTGAAACAATTTTAGCGAATGAAGCGGGAATTCCTTATGCTGCGATTGCGATGTCTACTGATTATGATTGCTGGAAGGTTGATGAAAAACCAGTGACTTGGGAAGAGATCCTAGAAGTATTTAATAAAAACGTAAATCATGTAATCTCCTTAATAACTAATGCTATAAAAAAGATTCAATAAATATTCAATATAATATTAATTTCCATTTTTTTTTGTTCTGGCTAATTAATGATTTCCCTGGATTCTTTAATTTTAAATTGATAAAATTGAAATCTCTTGCATCCTTTTTTGTGATGTCTAAGATTTTATAATAGAATTATTTTTCATGGATTTTAAAATATAATGGTAAGAATTTCCTTCCTTGGCGCCTGTAGAGAAGTTGGTCGTTCAGCTGTCTTAGTTGAATCTAAACGCGGGGATAAGTGTCTATTGGATTATGGTGTTAGGTTTAGAGAAGAAGAAAGGCTCCCACTCGAAACCGATTTAGATAATCTCAAAGCTGTAGCATTGACCCATTGTCATATTGATCATTCAGGAGCCTTACCATATCTTTATAGAAATGGAAAAGTGCC
>SDNN01000104.1 GCA_004524425.1 Promethearchaeota archaeon | reverse complement strand
TTCCCCGATAAATTCCGCGAAAGTTCTGAAAGGGTATCTGCTTCCGCATTTGTCGTATATCTCGGATTCTTGGGAGTTGTAGGTGCGTTTTTAATTCCAGGTTTGTTTATTGATTTTGGAGATATAGGAAGTTATGTCGTAATGGCTCTAGTTTGTGTTATTATTAGCCTAGTTTGCTTTATATTCATGATACCTGGTCTTAGAGATGATAAAGATTGCGTTGAGAATTATCTTGCTAAGTGTGGAGAGGTCGAAATGGAATCATTCTCCACGGTTTTAAAAGAATCTCTCAGGCAAAAGTCTTTTAAAGCATTCCTTATAATGTATGTACTGTATTCATCGCTAACCGCGCTAATGACGGGCTCCTTCATTTATTTTGTAAGATATGTTTTACAAGCAGAAGCCTCTGTAATCGCCCTTCTGATGGTAGCACTTCTTTTAGGGGGTGTTATTTCAATCCCATTTTGGATCACATTAAATAAAAAAATGGGTGATACACGTAAAGTGATGATTACAGGAGGCTTAGTAATGATTTGCTTTGCAGCGCTGATGTCAGCATTCACGAATCTAATATTGGCTTTAGTAGTTACATTTTTATATGGATTTGGACTTGGGGGGTATTGGGTAATGCTCGATCCTGTATTCAGCCAAGTTATCGATGAATCTATAGTTAATTCCGAAAAACGGAGAGAAGGGATCTACAATGGAATAAGAATTGTCTTTAGCAGAATCGCGGGAGTTATTCAAGTAATTACATTAGCCTTCGTTCATGAACTTACGGGATTTGTTGAGGGTGCTGAAACACAATCAACATTGGCACAGATAGGAATTCGATTACATATGGGATTAATTCCAGCAATATTTATGGCCATAGGTATTCTCGTATTTTGGAAATTTTTTGATATCACTCCCGAAAAAGCGCACCACCATAAAGAAGAAATAATAAAACTCAAATTATAATAAAGCTGATCTCCGTTTCTTTTTTTTTTTTTTCCATGCTTAAATTTTCGTTCTAATATCATATTTTTTATCTAGAGAATATTTTTTAACGAATCTAGTCTATTTAATCAATAAAAATTAACAAAAAAATATTTTGTGAGAAATTCCAATGAAATTATTAGAAGGAAAAAGTGCACTTGTGACAGGTGGAGGACGTGGAATCGGAAGAGCAGTTGCATTGGATTTTGCAAAGAACGGAGCTAATGTTGCAATCGCAGCCAGAAGCAGGGAGGAATTAGACCAAACTGTCATAGACATTGAAAAACATGGTGTTAAAGGTCTAGCCATACCTGCTGATCTTTCTAGCGTTGAAGGAGTAAATGCGTGTGGAGACACGTTTCTTGATAATTTTAGCGTGTGTGATATCCTTGTAAATAATGCAGGAACAAGTCAGTATTGCTCAGTCACTGATTATCCAGTCGAGGATTTCATGTATTTATTTAACTTGAATGTGATGAGCTATTTTTTAATGACAAAACGCATGTTACCAGGAATGCTTGAACAAAAAAGCGGAAAAATTATCATGACTTCGTCTGGAAATGGTAATTTTGTATTCGCGGCAAAAAAAGTATCATATTCTGCATCAAAAGCTGCAATTTCAGCGATGGCCAAATGTTTGGATAGCGAAGTGGGGAAAGATAATATTCATGTTAATGTCATATGCCCTGGTCCCATTGAAACTCAATTATTAGAAGAGAATCGACAATGGGGGGCCATGTTTCCTAAGGCAGATCCACCGGAAGCCATTTCGCCAATTTATTTATTCCTCGCATCTAATTTGGTCAAGCGTCCTTATAAGGGAAAAGTAATTGATCAATATTCATTAGCAGAATTATTATCAATACTTAAGGAACAAATCAAAAGCCCAAATTTTAACATAAAGGAGCTATTGAAATCCATAAAAGAAAAACTGAGCAAACAGACATATACGCTGTTGAGAAAAAATCAGGAACTGGTTGATTTCATGCTGAAATACGAATGATTACAAGAAAAAATTTTTCAGAATGAAATTTCAATAATATTGTCATCTGAAGGCGTTATCATAGGAGATTAGAAAATCTTCCCTTTTTTAAACCAAAAATAAACCTATTTAGATCGAAAAATAATTTAAACATCTTAATTTTTTCAAATATACTTCGTATAAGTATGTGAAAAATCATTATCATGTAGGTGTAATATTATCGTGTCGAAAAAAAAAATAGATGGAGGAGACGTTTTAATCAATTGTCTGCTTAAGGAAGGAATACAATACATATTTGGCATAACAGGCGGTGAGCTTTTACGAATATATGATGCTATTTACCGATTTGGGCGCGACGAAGGGATTAATACAGTCATGGTCAGGCATGAGCAAAATGGAGCTCATGCTGCAGATGCATATGCAAGAGCAGCGGGTGAGATTAGTGCGTGCATGGGAACAGTTGGTCCAGGAGTAATGCATCTTGTTCCTGGTGTTGCCTCAGCTTATGCAGATTCCATACCTATGTTAGTAATTGGAGCTCAAGTTGGAAAGATGTTTGATAATACTGGCATCATTCAAGGTTGTATTGATCAAATTGGCGTGATGAAACCGATCACCAAGCTACAAATTAGAGTTGAAGAACCCGATGAGATACCAGGAGCAATCCAAAAAGCAATGAAAATTGCGTTATCAGGAAAGCAAGGCCCAGTCTATGTAGAATTTAGGGAAACTGCATTGGTCAGGACTGCTAGCGAAGAAGTTTTGAAAAAAATTAAAGATCCAAGTCAATATAGACAAGAAATAAGATCGAAAGCAAATGAACAGGACATCAAAACCATTGTGGAGCTGCTTAAAGATGCAAAAAAACCATTAATAGTCGCTGGGGGTGGCGTGATAACCTCAGAAGCATCAGAGGAATTGGTGAAGTTGTCCACGAATTACAAAATTCCTTCTGGAACGTCAATTAATGGAGTGGGATCTATATCAAAGAATGAGGATACCTATGTAGGCTCGATGTTAACAGTTAATTCCTTTAGAACCGCCGCTTCTAATGCTGATATTGTCTTATCTTTTGGTTGTAAGTGGGATTATACAGTTCTATTTGGTGACGCTCCTTTATGGAATACAAATCAAAAAGTAATTCAAGTAAATATTGATGAAAACGAGATCGGAAAGAATCGACCAGCTGAGATTGGTATAGTTGCAGATCCCAAGTCTGTATTGAATCAGCTATTAATGGAAATGGAAAAAAGCTTGCCTAAAGAAAAAATAACGGAATGGACAGAATGGAATGATTATCTGCAAGATTTCGGTAAAGCTGAAGTGAAAAATATTGAAAAATTGATGAAATCAGAAAAGACACCAATAAGGCCACAGCGTCTTGTGTTAGAGATTTATGATTTCTTTCCCCCGGACACCATCTTCGTAATTGACGGGGGTGATATCATGGCATTTTGCCATTCACACGTGAGTTATTGCTCGAGATATCCCAGAAGTTATCTTTACCCGACAGCGATGGGTCACCTTGGGGTGGGAATCCCGTATGCAATAGGTGCAAAATTAGCCAAACCGGACAACCCAGTAGTAACAATCACGGGAGATGGAGCTTTTCTATTTAGTGCGCAAGAATTGGATACTGCAGTAAGACTGGAATTGCCAATCATCATAATAATTTCAAATAATTCTTGCTGGGGAATGATAAAAGGTAACCAGCAAATGAACTATGAAAAAAGATATTGTGACACCGACTTACCCCCCATGGATTTCACGAAAATTGCGCAGAGTTATGGTTGTCACGCTGAACGAGTGGTCAATCCACAGGATCTTAAACTGGCATTTCAGCGTGCTCTTGATGCAAATAAGCCTGCTGTTATAGATGTAGAAACTGCATTCGAAGTGACGGCTGCCAGAAAATTATTTGATCTTTATAAAAAAAGTAAGGGCATCTATGGATGATTTTCAAACTTTAAAAATATTTTAATTTTGAGTAATCATTGGAATTAGTAAAACAAAATTAGAGCCCTTTGTATAATCATTCAAAACTTTATTTTCAACCCAGATTTTGCCATTATAGCTCTCTATTATTTGCTTTACAAGTGATAATCCAATACCCATGCCTTTTTTTGATTTGGTATTTTTTTCTCTTCGTTGAAATAAATCTTTTTTTATCTCATCCGGAATTCCTAAACCATTGTCAGTGAATTCGATTTTACAATATTTCTTATTATCTAATTCAACTTCAGAAACTTTAATTCTAATTTCGATTTCAGAATTAATATTATGTTTCACTGCATTAATTAATATATTTTCAAAAAGCTCTATAATAAGATCATTTGCTAATACATAATGATCACTTTTAAGTCCCTCCACATTTATGTTTAGATTGCGATTTTGAAAAATTTTGTGAGTAAATATAATTGCATCCATTAACTTTTTGTTAACATTTATTAAATCCAACGGCATTTTAGTTTGTTGGAGTTCAGATAATTTAACTACGTTCGATATAAGTTGTGATCCATTAAAAATATTTTCTGTAATAATACCCAAATAATCCCTTTTCTCTTCAAAAATTTCTGGTTTTTCTATAGATAATTGATATAATTCCACGGATGATTGAATGGCTTGGAGAATGTTATTCATGTCATGTGCAATTAAGTCTTTATAAAAATTTGCATGATTGAATGCCTCTCGAAATTTTTTTTCTGATTCCCTCACAAGTTTTTCTGCTGATATCCGATCAGTAACATTTTGTAGTGAGAGAACCAAGGAATTCACAATTCCAAGTTCATTCTTAATAGGGACAAGACTCCAATCCCAATATGAAACACCTCGTTCAGGATTATCAGCATATTCAAATGGTTTTCCAAATATTTGATATGGGGTTCCTCTATCAATAACTTGCTTGAAGATTTCTTCATTTTCTTGATTAGGATATAGATCGAAATGATTCTTACCCGGAAAATAATCAATTTCTTTTTGATCAGCGACGGCATAAGCACGATTTACTTTTATAAAATTAAAATTTCGATCTAAATAGGCGATTAAAATGCTTGTATTATCTAAAATGGAATTGAGAAAATTGTTTGATTCTATAAGGCTTCTTTCCAACTTCTTTCTCTCTGAGATATCTCGTGAAACTCCAAAAATTCCAGTTGGTTTATTTTCCTCATCTCGTAAAAAGGTACAAAGAATCTCCACATCGACAATTGAACCATTTTTATGAATTTGTTGCACCTGAAGTTCATGTACACGGTTAATATCCGTGCTTCCCTTTCTCTCTTTTTTCATTTCCTCTCTAAAAGCATTAGCGATAGTTTTCAGAGAAGAGGGGGTATTAAATTCTGCAACCTTCTCATTTATCACTTCATTGGGAGTATAACCTAATAAATCATAAATATAAGGATTAATACTTTTAAATTTCATTTTCATATCTATGGTGAAAATAACAGCTTTCGCACATTCCGAAATTAATCGATGCAATTCCTTTAAATCACTTAATTGTTGTTGCATCTCGTATTTTTTCGTAATATTAAAAATATCTTCAATGTTAATTTCTTGTTTATCATCTTGTTGTTTAATATTCCTCAAGAAATATCACCTAATATCAAATAAAAGATAAAATAACTCATATTTATTCTTATACTAATTATATTTCTCAATTCTTATTCCAATTTTTATAAATATAACACAATAATTAGATTGCTAAAAAACTCTCATGCCTTATTGAAAAGTTTTTGGTAGCTAAATATAGTATTACATGTGGCATTGTTAAATCACGAGTTAATTAAAATTAATTTTTGTTTCATTATAAAAAAATTAAATATGCCAAAATCAAATATTAATTTATGGAAAATAACAATAACCAACAAGAAGGAAAGTTACGGCGCGAACTCGGATTGACTTCCGTAATTTTCTTTATTTTCGGATACGTCGTCGGCGCAGGAATACTCATACAAACTGGCGTTACCGCAGGAATTACGGGGCCTTCCTTATGGTTGGCGTTTATCATCGCGGGTATACCCAATGTAATTAATGCAATTATTATTGCTTACATTGTTTCTGCGTTTCCGGTGAGTGGAGGTGCATGGGTATATAGCTCCCGATTAACTAGTCCGTTCCTCGGCTTTTTGGTAATGGCCTCAATTGTCTTGCATATTATGGGCGCATTGGCACTTTTAGCCGTAGGATTTGCAACTTATTTTGAAATATTTGTACCAGGTTCTTTAATCTTTGTAGCAATCATTTCTATTTTGATATTTTATGTCGTCAATATTTTTGGCGTCAAATTAGCGGCTTGGGTTCAAATAGTTTTAGCAATTTTTGGTGATTTCTTGGTGATTTTAATCTTTATTATTTTCGGACTCCCTCATGTAGACATAAATAAACTTACAGGAAAAAATACAGGGGGCTTATTCCCGACTGGATTTGTTGGAATCTTTGTAGGTGCTATAATTTTAAGCTTTTCCTACGCAGGATTCAACGCGATCATTGAAATCGGAGGCGAGATAAAAAATCCTAAACGTAATATTCCTCTAGGATTATTTATCAGTTTTATATTAATTGCGGCAGTATATACACTTGTTGCAATAGTAATGACGGGAAATATGGATTGGAACAAATTAGGTCAGACGGAAGGAACACTTATAGATGTTGCGTCCTTGTTTTTCCCTCTATGGTTTATTTCAATCCTTACAATACTAATTCTAATTGCTATTGCTTCCACAATACACGGGATAATCTTGGCATGGTCCAGAGATTTATTTTCTGCTGCCCGTGATTTAATGGTTCCCAGCGGGTTAGCAAAAGTTAATAAACGTTACGGAACTCCCCATTGGTCACTGACATTTTTTGTTTTTGGGTCAATTGTCCTCCTGATTTTTCAATTAGGAATAATCGATTTATCATTTCTCCTTTCTCTCACTTTAGCAATACCAGGCGTGGTGCTTGCCTATATTCCAATTAGTCTGGAGAAGAAATACCCAAAACTTCACGAAGCCGCTAGTTTTAAACTTAATAGAAAAGTTCTTTTGGGATTGGTGATATTCAACGTTGCGTATTCCTTACTGACGATCATAGCAATAATTTTAATAGCTCCAAACGTCGTGATCTTCACGGGGATATTCTATTTATTCGCAATACTCTATTACATTGTTAGGAAAAAATGGCTCGCAAGTAAAGGAATCGATTTAAACGAAATTTGTAAAAAACTTCCCGAGGAAGTAAAAGAAATATTGGATTAAAATCCATTTTTTTTTCATTTTATTCCTTTTATATTATTTTAAAGATTTTTTGTAAGAGAAAAAGAAATCTCGCTCAAATAAATCCAATACGATGGTATTCGAGCATTTTTGAATTCATTTTTATCCACTTGTCGGTTAGCTGCTCAAAAAGAGTTTTTGCTCGAGAGCCCGCCTTTTCAATGAGGTTCTCCTCGTCAAAATTGGGGAATTTTCTATTCTCCATCACGATGTTTCCATTTATGATTACGTTATCAACCTCAGTTCCTTTACTTGAATATACTAAATTAGCTATTAAATTTGTAAAAGGCTTATAAATAATCGGCGTTAAGTGAATTTGATTAATATCGATCGTAATCACGTCTGCTTTCTTTCCTACTTTAAGCGACCCTATCTGTCTTTCTAACCCTAGTACTTGCGCGCCCATTGAAGTTGCAAGTTTCATCGCATCCCATGGAGGCATCGCAGTAGGATCTTGCATTAACGTCTTGGTCAATATACTGGCCATCTTAACCTCATTTAATATGCTATGGTGCCCTGAGCCAGGCGCTTCGTCCGTACCTAAAGATGCGTTCCCTCCTAATTGCAAGTAACTTCCTAGCGGAGGGATTATACCATCTATTTTTGCAATTGAAGAAGGGCATCCAACCATACCCACACCGTTCTTAACCATTAATGCTCGTTCATGTTCGCTCGTGTCATGAATGTGCGCAGCGATCAAATGCTTGTCCAATAGTTCATGCTCTTTTAGAACTTTTACTGCCGTTTTATCCTTACCGTAACGTTTTTTTATCTGTAATCTTTCACGTTCCCCTTGAGCAATGTGCATGTGAATTTTGGTGCCATCCTCGACTGCTTGGTGTTTAATTTGCTTCAATAAATCCAGAGAAATCATATCTAAAGCGTTAGGTCCATACATCACAGAGACTAACTCTTTCTGATGAAATTCTTTATAGAGCTTTTTTGCCCGCTTAAAAGCATTTTTTCCGAGATATCCGTAAAAATTATATAATTCGTTAGGTTTTTTTTCGTCTGAAAATCCCAATTCGCTAATCATTTCGGTTGCGACTATTCGGGCTTGAAAAGGTTCGTATACGTGTTTAATAAGCTCAGAAACTCCAATCCCGTATTCTGTAAATGTAGTGGTTCCCGCTTTTAAACCTTCGAGAATTGCCAACTTAGTGCCCAGTATAAAATCCTCGCCTTTCAAATTATCTGCAAATAGACTTAAACCTTTCGGTATATATTCGATTTCTGGTAAATCATGGGCAGTACCTCGGCATAAAGTTAACATAGAATGAGTATGCGCGTTGATTAGACCGGGCATTGTAACATGTTTGTTATGTCCGTCTATTATAAACTCTGCTTTTTGATAGTCTAAGTCTTTCGTTTTTCCAACGAATATGATTTTACTATCTTCGATCCCTATTGCTCCGTCTTTTACGATACCTAATCCTTTACCCTCAAATGTAATTAAAGTCGTGTTAATTATTGCTATATCCATAAAATATCCTATTTTAATTATTGTTTTGCGTTATTAGCTTTATTTAGATTATATTGTATAATTCTTAAATTTTGCTCGAAATTGAATAGAAACTACTATATATACAATCCAAATGAAATAGAGAATGAAAACCTATTGAATGTCAAATAGAAGAATCAAAAATAATTTGATCTTTATAAAAGAAGTAAAGACCTCTATGGATAACCTTGCTAATTATTTTATGATTCTTTTTTAAAAAGATGTTTAGAAATTTAAAAGTTATTGAGAATCTTCTTCATAGATACACCGCCATATGAAATTTTCGATAATTTCCTCTCCTATGGTTCTCGTCTTGGCAGCAATCTTCTCATCAAAAAGGTTCGGATGAAAATAATATGGATCATGGGTTTCGGGATGAAATTGAATCGAAAAAACAGGTTTGCTTAAATGCCGCATGTATTGAATAATTCTATAACCCATATTTCTAGAAATTGAAACGATTTCAAAATTTTCTCTAATTTTCATATCATTGGGAGACACAAAGTCAAGGTGATGTACGTTCACCGGTATGTTTTTTTTACTGATCAATTCATCTGTTTTTTTTAAGAGAATGAATATAATACTACCTGAAAGTCTAGAATATCCCATTCTGCAGACTTGTGCTCCAAAAGAGTAAGCAATTAATTGATGGCCAAAACATAATCCTAAAATCGGTATTTCATTTGATTCTTTTATAAAATCGATTTCAGGTGTGAATCTTCTCTTCAATTTGTCGTTATAATAAAAGTCTGAGACATCAAAACTCGAACCAGAAAGGAT
>SDNN01000103.1 GCA_004524425.1 Promethearchaeota archaeon | reverse complement strand
CTTCCTTTCTTAACGCCCTTCTTGACACCCTTTCCTACCGCTTCACTTCCAGTAAGCTCTTCGGTAATACCTCCAGCGACCTTCGCAAATCCTTTCTTGAGATTTTTCCCAAAACCACCCATATAATTATCTCCTTTTTCTATTTTTATTTGATATATAAATCATATCTTTAGTAAAAGAGGTAATATTTAAATCTCCTTAGATAGGAAAAAATAGTCTTCTTATAGTTGATCTTAAACTAGTGTTTCTAACTCATCAATTTTACCAGCTAAAAACTTAATTCCTTTTTGCCAAAAGGAGGGATCGTTGAGATCAATGCCAATATCGGAAAGCATTTCTTGAGGTGTTTGTGAACACCCAACAGAGAGCAATTTTATAAATTTTGGGACAAACTTTTCTTTTTCTTCAAGATACATTTGATAAAGCGAGATTACTAACAGATTTGACATATTATAAGCATATACGTAAAAGGGATCATGCAGAAAATGAGGGATAACAAAACAATAACTAGCATACTCCTCCTTTATATTCGTTATAGAGTCACCAAACATTGATCTCATCTCTTGTATAAATAAATCCTTTACTTCCTCAGTTGTAGGTAACTTCTTTTCAATTAAATTGTGAATACTCGTTTCAAAGTTATAAAAGGCATTTTGTCGAAAGGAAGTGGCAATATTTTTTTCGATAAAGACACATAATAGAGCCTTTTTATCCTCTTCTGATAAATCACTGTTTAATAAATAATCAATAATGAGCATCTCATTAAATACTGAGGCAATTTCGGCAATCGCTAGAGAGATATCCATATTTATAAAGTTCTGGTCTCGTTGAATATAATAGGCTTGAATTGCATGACCTAATTCATGGGCAAGAGTGCGCACAGAGTCAATATTGTCTACGAAATTTACAAATACAAAGGGATAGTGTTTTAATTTTCCAAATGCACAAAACGCTCCTCGATTTTTTCCTTTACGGGGTGTTGCATCAATATGATGGACTTCATCCATCTTTGCAATGATATTTTTAAATTCAGGATGAAAGTTATGATTTATTTCTTTGATCAGGTCTATTGCTTCTATGTACTTATATTTTTGCTCAATCTGACCAACAGGTGCATACAAGTCTGACATGTGAAGTTCAGATAGTCCCATTATTTTTTTCTTTAAGGTGTAATACTTTTGTACAATATGATAGCTTTCAGTTGTAACTTTACCAACGGTTTCAACAACCTCGTCGCTTATTTCATTCATCAAATTACGCCGAGATATTGGATTTTTATAATTTTTTCTTCTCGTTTCCACATCCCAATCTTTAAGGATATTATTGAAGATATGGGTAAAAATTAATTCATTTTCTGTGTATTTTGAGAGGATAGTTTTTAACGCTTTAAAGCGAAGCTCTTTATCTGTTTGATACATATATGCAAATAGTTCTGCTTCTGTCAATTGTTTTATCTCCCCTTCTACTTCAAACTCAAAAGTAAAACTGCTTTTTAACTCATTATAAAGCTTCAAAAAGCCATTCTTTCCCGTTATGTCCTTCATTAAGATAATCTGCTCTTCTTTTTCTGTTAACTGATGAGGCTTCCTCATTCTGTTTATTAAAAGAGCATGCTTGAATCGCTCTAATTTGGGATTTCCTTTTAATTCGGCAAATTTAGCATCGGAAATTTCATTGAGTTCTAGATTAAAGAAGAGTAAATTCTCTTGAATTTTCACCTTATTATCGTCAATTTTGGCTACAAAAGCTTTTACTTTATTATCTAAAGTGTTAATAGAATATAGTAATTGGGAATAGGTTTCAAGATAAAAAAGATTTTCAGAAATTGCTTCATATTCTTTATACCATTCTAATAATTCTTTAGCCTTTAAACTATTAGTTTTGATATTTCCTCTAACTCTCTCCTGAAAATTTTGCGATTTTTTTAGGAGTTCTTTAAGATCCTTCTCGACTTGAGGATCCTCTGAATCCTTATAAAAGTCATTTAAATCCCAAGTAATTTGTGCACTTGCCATAGTTCAGATTAGGTAAAAATATTATTAAATTTTATGAGAAATTTAAAATTTAGAATAAAAAATTATGTTCTCAATGATCGTAACTTAGAACTAAATTTATTTATATGAAATACATTAAAAAGATGATAGACCAAAAATATTTTTTTGAAAAGTATGATCCAAGATGAGTAAAAATATAAAGGATTTAATTAATAAAGCAGAGGAAGACGAACATACAAGGGCGTTAATGGAAAAAACTATTGAAAATTTGAAAATGGAAGTTGATAGTTTAAAAACTAAATTAGAAGCCCAAAAAGAACCTTTTAAACCACCATCTGTCGCAGGTGAAGAGAAAAAAGAAGATACAGAGGAAATAAAAATATTGAAAGAGATGGTTACCTCTCTCAGAGAAGAACTCAATCAGAAAGATCAAGAAAAGAAAAAATTAAACAATAAAGTAAAGACTCTAACTAACGAACTCGACCAAATGAAAGAAAAAGAATCGGATACCATTAAAGAAGAGATTCTTTTAAAAACGCAAAATTCTCTCAATACGTTGATTGAGGATTATAATCGATTAGAAACACATAATAAGATGTTAAAACAGAAAATTGCGGCGCTAGAGCAAGAAAAAGGCGTGAGTATGGAACAGAGTGGCGAAGAAACGTCTAGATTGGATAAAAGTGAGGATTTAAAGCAGGAGATAGATACTTTAAAGGATCAAATTTCAAGTTTGGAACAAAAGAATCAATCACTTCTTCAAGATATTAAACTCTTAGAAACAAAATCTTCCTCATCAGAAGAACTTGATCATTTAATAGGGAAACTCAAGCAGAATAATACCCAGTTAGAACAAGAAAACAGTGAATTAAGCCTAAAATTAGAGGAATTGAAACGCGAAAAATTAAAAACCTTGAAATATGAAAGAAAAATCTCAGATTTGACCAATAAAATTACAGAACTGGAAGAAACTAACAAATTATTAAAAAAGCGTGATTCAATATTATTAGCAAAAACTATTACCGCAATGGAATCTCTCCCCCACAAAACTAAAAAGAAGCTTGAAGCACAATTACCCCAAGTTCAATCTCTTAGCTCAAAACCAGTTCAAGAACCTAAGAAGAAAGCAGAAAAAATAAATGAAGTTATAAAAAAACCATTAGAAAAACCTCCTAGTCTAAAAGAAAAAGAATTGGAAGCCTTAGAAGATGAAGATGTTGCTGAGACTGGTAAATCTATAGAGGCCTCCGATGAGGAAACTACAAGAAAGTGGCAATGCCCTCACTGTGGGAATTCAAACAAAGCTCAAATAAGGGAGTTGGATGATAAAGAGCGCCCAATTTGGGGCAATTTTTATGCGAAGAAGTATATTTGTGGACAATGTGGGAAAGAATGGAGATAATTTAGGAAGCGAAGGTAAATTGTATGGATAGAACTCATATTCCTTATAATCCTCACCCTACCAATCCTCTTGAAAAATACACAGAGGTAAAAGTGAGCCAAATTCATGGATTAGGTTTATTTGCAAAGGTTTTAATCCCAAAAGGGACTATCTGGTGGCATGCCCGCCCTCAGGATGTGTTAATTATTTCAAAAACACAGTTTTTAACACTTGATTTATCAAAAAAATCCCAAGTGATGCAAGATTTCATGAAATCTCTATTAACCTATTCTTACTATGAACGCGATCTTGATGCGCTTATTTTCTGCTTAGATAACTCTCGTTTCGTAAATCATTCCTTTGATGCAAACTCGGGTGCTTCTGAAGATGAAAATGGATTTTGTGCTGTGGCGCAATCAGATATTCTTGCGGGCGAAGAAATTACCGAAGATTACTCCAAATATACTCTATGTTCATGGTTGCAAAAATATAAGCACTATTTTGATCCTTGTTGTTGGTAGTCAAATTAGAATGATGAATTCTTGTTAAGCTGTGAACCACTGAAATTTATTTTTGAATAATAATTCTTTTTATTCCCGGGATTCTCAATAAAAATTGAACTCCTATTGTTTTTTAAAGTAAAGTATTTTTTAAAGTATTAATTTAAACAATTAAAATCATTATATTTGATATTACCTATGGATATTAAAACAAAACTTAAAGGGTATTTAGATCTTACACGTGCCCATTTTGCAATCGTCTGGCCATTGCTATTTCTTTCGGGTTTAATGCTTGCATTTACTGATTACGATGTATTTTCTTGGTCGCTGGTTATAAGAGTAATTTTTATCGGACTTTTTGGATTTGAAGCAGGTATGGTACTCAATGATATCATCGATAGAAATATTGATAAACGAGTAGTGGAGAATAAATTTACCAAATATTGGCGCCCTTTTAACGAACGTCCTTTAACTTCTGGGATAATATCTTTAAAAGAAGCGATTTTTGTTTTTATCATATTTGTTACTATTGCGGCATTGATTATAGCAACATTACCCTTTCCCAATAATCTTTATGTTTATATCATTATGATTTATGCTTATTCGATGGAAGTCTTTTATCAGACAGTAAAACGGAAGCAAAAATTTCCATTCGCTCAACTATTAGGGAGGACAGATTTAGTTTTATTTCCAGTTGCGGGTTATTTATGTTATGGCGATTTGACGGCAACGATTTTCTTCTATATTCTCTTCTTGTATCCTTGGGCACAAGCTCATCTTGGGGTCAACGATATAGGGGATTATGATAATGATCAAAAGAAGAATATGAAAACTATAACTGTTTTATACGGAATTAAAGGAAATCTGCTCTGGATCTCAATTTTTTCGCTTCTAAACATATTAACTGCGATATTCTTTGTAATTCTCAGAATGGGTTTAGTTTCTTTGATTGGGTTTTCACTCTCTTTTAGTCTTTTACTTCTATCAAATATTCTTCTACTAAGAAAAAGAGATCCTAACACCGGTTTAAAAGTACTCCCGATTTTTCACGCGAGCCTTTTGATCTACATACTCTCAATAATTTTCGATTCGATTTACAGTATACCGTTATTAATTTAACCCAAATGAAATAATCCGTTCATTATTTCTTTCTTAACATAATTTTAAAAATTATAAAAGGAAAAAAAAATTAGAAATTCATTCTTAATCTAATATTTCCAAAATCGTTTAGATTCTTTAAATATTCAACATTATTTTCGATATTTTTTCTATTCATTATTATCACTCTTTTATTTTTTTATTTTTTTTATTGTGTACTAATTACAAAATATACACACTTATATTTAAATGTTTGTGTATTGCAATGCGCAAAAATCTTGCTGAAATGTATTATAATGAGGTTTCCAAGCTTTTAGAGGTTATCTGTTGAAAATTTCCCAGTGTGTATAATGAGTCCAATGTATACACACTCATTGAAATAATTCAGAAAAACTAAATTCAAAGATTCACTTTCAAAAATAAGTGAAGTATTATGACCACGGTTGAAGAATGGAAAGCCAATATTGCGCCAAAAATACTCAAGGATATAGGATTTAGTTCAGGCCAGACTATCGTTGATTTTGGATGTGGAACTGGTATTTATGATGTGATTCTCTCAGAAATTATCGGACCTAAGGGTAAAATCTATGCTATCGATTCTGATGAAAAAGGCTTACTTTCTCGACTTGTTGATGATATTGAAAAACTCAAAATAAGCAATATCAAGGTTATTGAGACTTCAGGCGAAATTGTAATTCCTGTTAAGGATAATATAGCAGATTTTTTTTTAATCTACGATGTTATGCACTTAATCGAGAGTCATGAGAGAAAGACCTTAATTATGGAGGCATCTCGGGTTCTAAAAAATGATGGAATAATCTCTTATCACGCAACCCATGTTGATGGAGAGAATGACGATTTTATCAACGAAATTCATACACTTATGAAAGAACAAGGATTTGTCTTGAAAAAAACGTTTCAAAAACCTATGTTTCATTGGTCGTGGATTCAAGACTCATGGATTTTTAATTATGAGGAAAAGTCCTAATCCTTCGTAAGATTTTAAATAGATCCTTGAAGTAATATATTATGAAAAAACGGTATTATGCTTTAATCTATTTAATAATAATCGCGATTTTATTCTGGGTTTTCTACCTTTCTCCGTGGGAACAAATAATTATTGATCTCATTATCATTATTGGTATTTTTTACATATTGCGCAAACCAATATCGAGTTTATTTAATTATTTGGTTAAAAAACGGCTCTATCGAGCCATAATACTAACAGCTTATAATATTATTGGGGGTTTCTTTATTTTTTGGCTTTTGTTAGAGATTTCAGACGAGTTATTCATCGCAATTATTTCATTTCTGATCACAGCTGTCTCTTTGAACTTTCGACTTATTTTGAATAATATAACTTCAGGAACAATCTTGTTAACTGCTGGTCAGTTTGAAGTTGGTGATCTTTTAGAAACTAATGGAATTCAAGGTATAATTCAAGAAATTAACCTTAATTACACCAAAATTCGAGAATTTGACGGGGTGAACGTGCAAATTCCTAATAGTGAAATCTATGGCTCGACTGTGGTCAAATTTACTCACGAGAAATTTAAAATCTTCGAGCCTTTAAAGAAAGAAGAGTTCAAGAAAAAGAAATACTACAAGGATTACCTTAAATTAATTAACAAAATCCTTTCCTCTAACATAAAAACTACAGTTTACGTGAAACCTGTTGAAATCTTAGGTGTTCTCCCTCCAGAAAATCTCGATAATATTCTTTCAGAAGTATTTGATATTTATGAACCAATATTTGGTATCAGACCGGGCTTTGCAATCGATACTACCACGTTTGGAAGAGCACGAATCAATCTCTATATTAAATCCGACAAACCATCGATCATCCTTAATTATTTAGATGCATTCTTGCGAGATTTACTTTTTAAATTATATCCAGATGAACTTCTTGAAGGTTGGGAAAAATATAGAAAGAAAAATCCCATCAAAAACCTAAGCGAAGGAGGGGAGAAGTCCTAATGGCAATTTTTGCAAGTGATCTGGAGGCTTTAATTTATGCATCAATAATAGGAGTATCGTTATATATTGGTTGCAGGCTTTTAACATACCTTCTCGATAAAATAAAACGCATTCCTATGATGAGGAAAAATAAGATCTTGTTTGCGGCTCGAATCGTTTCCATATTAGTTCTCTTTTACTTTGTTATTGAAGGATTTCCCATACTCCAGAGTATTCCATCTCAATACAGTGTAGTAATTACTGGAGCTGTGAGTATCGCATTAGCGTTTGCTGCGAGTGGAATCTTTTCTAACTTAGTGGCAGGAATTCTCATATGGATCGTTGATCCTATTGATATTGGGGATGTGGTCAAGATAAAAGAGCATAAGGGAGTTGTTAAATCAATGACCTTAAATAAAGTAATCCTCGAAACGTTTGATGGAGTAATCGTAGAAATAACCAATTCTGATGTGGTCTCCTCTCTCATTCAAAATTATACGACAAATTTAAAGTACCGAAAAAGATTTATTCGCTTTAAACGGCAATTACGTGCCCCTCAAGATATAGGTAATGCACAAGTCGATATAGATCTCTTCGATGACGAAATGAGAAAAAAACAAGAGGAAGATATTAGAAATATTTTTACAGAATTAAGTGAAAATCAACAAGATACCTTTCATGCATACACTTTTAAGATGCAAGTACCTTATGAAGGATTTAGAGTAAAAGTAGACAAGATGCGAAAATTATGCGAAGCTTATCGAGAAAAATTTGGCTATCCCCCAAATTTTCATATATTTGGTTATAGTTACGAGATTTTCCTCAAATTCAGAATTGTATGTCTCGATTGGCAAAGACTTTTCAAATATCAACCCCAATTTGCAAAAGATCTCTATAGAATCATATTAGAATAAAAAAAAGAAAATAAATAATTATTAATTATAATTTTCTGTAGCAAAGCCACCAATCTTTACACTCGATGTCTTTACCATCATATTTTTTGGTCTTCAAGCGTTCTTGGGCAGTTTTTACATCCTTTGCGGGAGGAATAATAACCTTATCTCCAATTAGTTCATTTTCAGGCCAATTAGCTGGCACTGCAACTTTTTCTTTATCTGCTAATTGAAGTGCTTTTAAGGCTCGTAAAATTTCATCCATATTTCGTCCAATTTCTTGGGGATAATAGATGATAAGTCGAATAATTCCTTCTGCATCTACGATAAAAACTGCGCGTACGGTATTTGAACCTTTACCTGGATGGATCATCCCTAATCTCTTTCCAACGGCGCCATGATCGGCTATAATCGGAAATGGAATTTCTGTGTCAAGATTATCTTTAATCCATTCAGCCCATTTAATATGGGAAAAGACCTGATCAATTGAAAGTCCGATGAGTTTCGCGTTCATTCCTTCAAACTTATCGTTTCTAAGGGCAAATGCATGAAATTCGGTAGTACATACGGGCGTAAAGTCTGCTGGATGGCTAAATAACACGAACCATTTTCCATCCTTCATCATATCATCAGGTAAGGTCATCGGTCCGTACGTCGTCGTCACTTGCATAGTTGGAAATTTATCTCCAATTAAGGGGATTCCAACTTGTTGTTCTTCGCTATTCATTTTTATTTCACCGTGTAGTATATAGAAAAACTAACACATATTTTGAATGTATATTCATGGTTTTAAGGTTTTTAATTATGAAATATAAACTAAAATAAGGAAATTACTGAGAAAACGTATAAATAGAAGGTTTTTATTCTATGTTTACCAATTAAAATTTTTAAAAAATAAAAAGAACTATGCTTAATTTTCTCTTCCACAATAAGGACAAATTTTAGCCGAATAGTCAATGAGTTTTTCACAATTTACACATTTTACTTTCACTAACCCTTTATTTGGAACGCGAAATCCTTTATTTAAACTATCCATAAAGCGCGGAATTGAATCATAATCGACTATAATTTCGTCCCCATCAATAAGAAAGTTGAATTTCTTAGCCCATACAAATATTTTTTCGTAGAATTTGGTTTTATCCATATTTAGAGCCGTTCGCATGACATCCAATTTAAGTTTATTGGAGACTTCTAACATTGATTTGATCTTTTGAGTTAACTCTTTTTTTTCCTCTAAGATTTGAATTTTTTCCGCTTCCTTGTAGTCTTTAGCTTGACTGATTAGCTCAAAGAGCTTGTTAGTTTTCAACTCATTTTCTCGTGTACGCCATGAATTACTTTTCAAGGCAAGGTAGGACGTAATTTCGTTTGCTACATTAGTTATCAAAATATAAGGGACAGAATCTATCAGTTCGCGATGAATTTCTATAATTCTTGTAATTTTTTCATTGTAAGCAGAACTGGTCTCAAATGGTTTAAATATGAGTCCATTTTCGGTCAAAATGAGGAATCCTTCTTTCAATGTTGCTTTCCAATTCTCCTCAGAAGGAGCACCTTTCCAAAAACCAGCTTTAGTTTCGTAAAGTACGGGATACCCTTCTTTAAATACCGCTCGGGTTAATTCGCGAAATAAATCTTCTGTAAGGCTCCGTGAACTTCCTAATGAACTTTTTCCGCTCTTATGAGG
>SDNN01000102.1 GCA_004524425.1 Promethearchaeota archaeon | reverse complement strand
TCACCCATTAGTAGCTGAGCAGCAGAAGATAAATTATCAACTTGACCAATTAAGGTAGTTTGAAGTTCATGGCCAAATAAATCGGTCTTACCCCGTTTATCCAAAATCGCACTTACTCCTGCAGTCCCTAACGCCACTCCTGTGGCACCAATTCTAAAAGGTCTCCCAAAAGAATCAGAAATTATAACGCCAACGTCTTTTTTAGTTACTTTTTTAAGTTCTTCTGCGATACTTCTAGCCTCTTCATCACAATCCTCTGGCAAGAGTGATATTGTTGTTTCACCTTCTACATTAGACTTATCTATTCCGGCATTAGCACATACAAAACCGTGGTTAGTTTCAACCACGATGACGTGTTCTTTCTTGATTATTTCTTTAGCTTCATCTAATATTTTTTGAATAAGTTCCGGACTTTTTTCAGGCAAACCCTTCAATCTTGCTTTTGAATTCAATTCTTCGGTGATTCTACATGCTTCTTCAGTGGGAGCTATCTTTTTTAAATCCACCAAGCGGTTATTGGCTTTTGAAATAATTGTTTGAGCAATAACTAAAATGTCTCCATTTTCTAATCCGATATCATTGCGTGTTAGAGCATCTAAAATAATTTTAGGGATACGATCTCCGGGTTTAATTAGCGGAATCCCATTTAAACCTATTATTTTAATTTTTTCAACCATGATATCAAATCATTCTTCTTTCAGTTCAGGTTTTATAGGTTTATCAGTACGATATAAGGTACTTAGCATGGTGGCAACCATTTCTTTTTTTCCATCATTTTCTGTATACAATTTAAAGATATACGTACCAATTCTCCGTGTTTGTTTAATAAGGCTGCCTTCCACGTGTAACACTTGCCCAGTATTTGGACTAGAGTGATAAGTAATGGAGCAATCTAATGCCACGGATATTACATTCTGATTATTTCCAATTACTGAAAATGCAGCATCGGCTAAACCATAAATCGCAGCACCATGAGGACGATCATAAAAGTTATTTATTTTTGGTGTGAGTAACATGTGCATCTTTACAAAATCATCAGCAAGCTCATCTATAACGATTCCGAGATTTTGGGCGAATTTGTCATCTCTAAATTTTTCCCTTATTATATCCAACTTGTCCATATAAATCAATTTGATTTAATTTAATTAAATTTTTAAATATCTCTTAATATCAGAAATTTCACTTCTGGCTAGATCTTCATGCTCTTCTGGAATTGCACAACACGCAGAGAAGTAACTCAATTCCACTTGAGGATTTATTCTCCTAAGCCATTTTAGAGTTTTTTTAGAGGGAATTTCTATTCTAGTTATACCTGCTTGGATAGCAAGTTTCTCTACATCAACTTTAATATTTCCTCTTGGTCTCATGCATCCCAAGGATATTTCAGTTTCTGGAAAGAGCAATCTAATTATTAATATTATTTTAGCTATATCAATGGGGTTTGGTCTCTTGAATTTTGAATTTGATTTTTTGGGAGGAATGAGAGCAATAACCACGATAAGTAAGGGATTTACCATTAATTTTTTTATAAGTTTAATAGACTCTAATTCCTTATGAAGAGTTCCATAATGCAGACCCACGCATATATGAGGTACTACATTTAAATCATATTTTTTAAGAATATTTATTGCCTTTTCATATTCGCTTAAATTTTTATCTAAATGATAAATTTCATTAATAACTTCTTCATCCATGTTGACGTCAAATGAAATTAAATCGACTCCAGCATCTGCAAGCTTTTTTGCAGTTATTTCATTAAGTAGTCCTGTATGGGTGTTGATAATTAAATTCGTTTCTTTTTTTACCCTTTTAATAGAATCTATAAACTTATCAATCGGAACAGAACCATCTGATTTACACCCTCCAGAAATTAACACGCCTACACCTTTATTTTTAGCAAAATCCAAAAAAAATTGTTCTAACTTGATTTTATCCGTTATTGGTTTCATTCCTGCTAAATATTTTCCATCACAGTGTTCACAATGTAGTTCACATTCGGTTCCCGTAATACTGATGGCGGGGAACTTTTTATTAGGAACGTATATTTTTAAGTTATTCATGAAATTTTTTCGAGTGATTATTTGAGCTAATTCAAGGAATGGTTTTAAATCAGATTCATCCAAATTAAGGAGGTATGAATAATCATCCCATGTTGCTTCATTAGTTTTAATTCTTCGGAAAATTTCAGTTATTTCATTCATATTTGTTTAGCCATTTAGAGTTTGAATATTTTTCTTTTACTAATTGCCTGGCTTTTTTTAATTCGTAATCAGAATAATATCCATCATTTAATTCAATTTGCAAGACCTCTTGAAACCCTTCTTTCAAGGAGGTGATAAAGAAAGCTTCATTGTATTTTTTTAATTGGTCTTTAATACCAATGCATTTAGCTCGAACTGATTGAACCATTCTTGATTTAGTGACATTCTGGGGGGGTGTTAATACTGAATACATTAATTCAGGATCGATATCCAATAAGATAGTACCATGCTGGAGTAAATAGCCTGAACGTCTCACTTGGGCATTACCTGAAAACTTTTTACCATCTAAGAACAAGGCTGGACAATGTATGATGCCTTTTTCTGCATTTAAACCATAAATCCTTAATCCTGCGATAATTCCTTGCGTGATAATTTCAAATTGTTGTATAACTTTCTTTGCTTTACAACTTTCTAAGAATTTTATAGGACAGACAATTGAATAGGTGATTTCTCGATCTTTATCATGAAAAACAGCTCCACCGCCGGTTATTCTTCTTACAACGTTAAATCCATTCTTTAAAGCAAAATTCATATCAATTTCATTAGAAAGGCTTTGATTTCTTCCGATACTGGCAGTGGATGGTTTCCATTTATAAAATCTAATAGTGTTTGGTGCTTTCCTTCCCAAAACAGCTTTCAAGATAGCTTCATCTAAAGCCATGTTCCAAAAGCCATTTCTAGTTTCTAAAGGTATGAATCTCCAAGCTTTCATGATACTTGAAAAATTAAAAATTAACAAATCTTTTCAATGAATTGAATATTTCTTCTTTTTGTTCCTCGGTTAATTTTCTAGGAAAATTATAAATAGGACCTGATGGATTGGAAGTATAATAAGGTCTATCGCATCCAGGGCATCCAGAAGTTAAAAAAGCGTTGCTTTCATCAATAATATTTTTTAATTCTGTTGGGTTTATATTCAAATTTATAATTTCACCTTTATTATTGAATGCTATATCCTTAATTTTTTTTTGTTTGGAAAGTATAAGATACCTGCCAAGCTGTATTTTACGAAAACCAATCAGGTCTGGCTTATTCAACCTTTCAAATTTCGTACCCTTTATGGGAGTAAATGCAAACAATGCTGGTAAAATTCCTTTATTATTTAACTTAATTATGAGTTCAATCATCTCTTTTTGGGATTCTCCCATCCCCACAATTAAATGTGTCGAAACAAAACCTCTTGAAAAGATATCTAAAGCATCATCCAAACATTTTAAATGTTTCTCCCATTTATATGGGCCATTAACCTGTTTTCCTTTTACTTTATCAAAAATCTCCTCCGTTGCACCATCTAAAGCAATTCCTAACCGTTCCACACCAACTATTTTAAGTTCCTTCAATTTTTCTTTTGACATTGGGGGTATGGCAACGGATATTGGCGTGTTTGTAACTTTTTTAACATCTATAATTATTTCTCTCAAGTCTTGAAAATTTCTTTCATAATTTAAAGTCTGGATACATATTCGCTTAAATTTTTTTGATTGAGTTAAATACTTCAATTTTGTTAAAAAATCTTTAAATAAATATATAGGCCAGCTTACTCTTGATAATTGGTTAGAAGAGCTGGTTGAATCTCTGGCTTGAGGACAAAAACCACAATTTGCAATGCAATGACCTTCAATATAAGTCATTACATAACAAGTTCTAGGAGGGACGGGAAACTGCTTATTTTCTAAGCCCAAGACCGCCGCACTTCCAATAGATACTCTAATTTTCTCGACCATCTTTGTTTTAACAAATATTTTTGTGAAAAAAAGTTCTGTTCCTAAGATTTATAAAAATCCTACTATGGTAAAATGTGGACTGTATTTTGAATTTAATTAATCAATGGTAAAATAATAATCTTAATTAGAAATTGAATACTAAATTTTTATATAAAATAGAAAAAACTCATGAAAATGACTTTATATAATAATAAGGATAAAAATGATATGTTGTTATTACCTTTAGATCTCTTATTATTATTGTAATGAAAAAGCAAGCAAATTTGACCTTTTTCTTATTTTTAAAACGAATTTGATTGCTTGATATCAAAATTCTATAGAAATAGGTTAAATCTTTGCTAGCAAATATCAAAATAGATTCTCAAATAAATTGGTGATCAAATTGACTGAATATGATTTTAAAAAAATTGAAAGTAAATGGCAGAAGAACTGGGAAAAAGACAAGATATTTGAAGTGAAAGAACAAAAGAAAGAGAAATTCTATGTATTAGAAATGTATCCATATCCCAGTTCCCATCTTCACATGGGCCACTTGCGTAATTATTCTATTGGAGATAGTTATGCCAGATTCAAACGAATGTGTGGATATAACGTGCTTTATCCAATGGGTTATGACTCTTTTGGCATGCCTGCAGAAAATGCTGCTATAGATCATGGAGAAAACCCCGAAGAGTGGACAAACTCAAATATAGAAGCCATTAAGAAACAACAGAAGAGAATTGGACTATCTTATGACTGGACTCGCATGATTTACAGCCACGATACAGACTATTACAAGTGGGATCAATGGTTATTCTTGAAGTTTTTTGAAAAGGAATTAGCGTATAGAGAAGGTTCTTACGTAAATTGGTGCGAAAAATGCAGAACTGTTTTAGCTAATGAACAAGTACAAGGAGGAAAATGCTGGAGATGCAATTCTGAAGTAGAACAGAAATTCTTGACTCAATGGTTTCTAAAAATTAGAGAGTATGCCGAAGAATTGTTAGATGGACTAAACATGGTTGACTGGCCAGAAAAAGTTAAGATCATGCAAAGAAATTGGATAGGACGATCTGAAGGATCTATTATTAAATTTCCCGTTGTAGGAGAAGATCGGACAATAGATATCTTTACTACTCGACCGGATACACTTTATGGAGTAACATTCATGGTATTCGCACCAGAACATCCCTGGGTCAGAGAATGGGTAAAAGGAACGAAGTATGAAAAAGATTTTGAAGCACTATATCAAGAGGTGATGAAACAAAACAAATTTGAAAGGACCAATATCGAAATTGAGAAAAAAGGGATGTTTATTGGTAAATATGCTGTAAATCCAATGACGGAAGAAGAAGTACCATTGTATATTGGTAATTTCGTAATATTTGAATATGGTGCGGGAGCTGTAATGGCTGTACCCGCCCACGATCAAAGAGATTTTGAATTTGCAAAAGAATATGATATCCCTATTAAAATTGTGATTCAACCTTTCGATTATGAAATGAATGTAGAAAAAATGACTCGTGCATATGAAGGCGATGGAATATTGGTTAACTCAGAGGAATTCAACGGCATGGAGAATAGAATTGCTATAAACGCAATTACTGAAAAATTAGAAGAGTTAGAAATGGGAAGAGCAACAATCAATTATAAGCTCAGAGACTGGCTAATTTCTCGTCAGCGATATTGGGGGTGTCCTATACCAATTATTTACTGTGTTGATTGTGGAATTGTACCAGTTCCTTATAAAGATTTGCCAGTGAGCTTGCCAAAAGATGTGAAGTTCACCGGAAAAGGAAATCCATTGAAAACGAGTGAGAGTTTTGTCAATACCAAATGTCCCAAATGCGGAAAATCTGCTAAACGAGAAACAGATACCATGGATACTTTTGTCGACAGTTCATGGTATTTTTTCAAATTCTGTGATCCTCATACCGATGAATTACCTTATAGAAAAGATATAGTAAATTATTGGATGAATGTGGATCAATACATTGGTGGAATTGAACATGCAGTCATGCACTTGCTTTATGCTAGATTTTTTACGAAAGTGACTCGGGATTTGGAATTGCATAAATTTGATGAACCATTTCAAAGTCTATTGACACAAGGTATGATAAATAAGGCCCATCCATATTGTCCAGAATGTGACGCGTTCGCAATGAAAGCTGATATGCACAATGATAAATGTAAACGCTGTGGTACTAAATATATTTTAAAAAGCGTTAAAATGAGCAAATCTTATGGAAATACCGTGGATCCCATTGAATTAATGGATGAATATGGGGCAGATGCTGCGAGATTTTTCATCCTTTTCGGTGCGAGCCCTGAATCAGGTTTAGAATGGTCAGAAGAAGGAGTTGGTTTCGCCTATAAATTCATTAGAAATGCTTTTACTTTATTTACCGAACCACTCACAAATCTCAGAAAAAAAAGAACTATTCGAGATACTCTCATCAATTATAATTTAAACAAAACCATAAAGGCAGTCACCGAAAGCATGGAAGCGATAGAAATAAGAGATGCAGTTAATAGCATCATACAGTTCACTTCTGATCTTAACAAGTATAAGAATGAGGGTATGATAAAAGAAATATTTGAAAATTGCCGAGAAAAATTAACTTTATTGCTTCATCCTATTGCCCCCCACATGACAGAAGAAATATGGAACTTATTAGGGAAAAAAAATTATCTTAGTTTATCATCATGGCCTTCATATGATGAGAAAGTACTAACACCTGAAAATGATTTCAAATGGAAACTCATGAATGGCATTCTTGATGATATAAACAACATTAAATTGGTAATGAAAACGCAAAAAATAGAGAAAATATTGATCTTCATAGCTGACCAATGGAAATACAAATTTTATAAAATATTGATGTCCCAACTCGAAATGACTAAAAACCAAGGAGCTATAGTAAAAAAAATCATGCAAAATAAGGATCTTAAGCCCCATGGGAAGTTAATAAATCACACTGTAAGTAAAGTATTAAAAAATGTTGGAAAATACTCAAAATTCACCTTATCTGCTGAAGGAGAATATCAATTCTTTCAAGACATAAAGTCCATTATAGAAAATAAATATGATTGTACTGTTGAAATAATTCAAGAAGAAGTGGCAAAAGAAAAAAAGGCTATTCAATCTCTACCTGGTAAACCGGCAATTTTAATTTCATAACCTTTTTTTAAAAATTCATAAATTATTTGATTGATTCTAAATTTGACTAATAAACAGGATTTATTAGGTCGAATATATAGATGAGTCTTAAGTACGATATATTAAACCAAATTTATTACTTTAATATTGGTAAATATCAAAGCCAATGATTCCTATTTTAATTGGACAACAAACAACTATTACAAGTCCAATTTGTTTGATTTGAAAATGACTAGAAGTCCCCCTTCAGAAATGATTTTCTATTGCATTCCTAAGGCAGATATAAAAATTGTCTATTACTCCCAAGATGATATTGTTTATACAATAGGAGCAGATCCTGAAGTTCCATCTCAACTCTTAGAGGCTATTTTAGAGTTATTAATAATCGAATTCACGGAAATGTATGATAAATCATTGCTTATAAGCTGTTATGGAGATGTGTGTAATATTTTTGATGGATTCAAACCAGTCATAGAAAAAAAGTTGAAAAATTTTGAAAATCTCAATATGATTAAATCAGCATTGGTAAATTGTAAAGCATGTAAAAAGACCATTCCCATTATCATTAAAAAATCGGTTGTGGAGAATTCTACGAAAACTACGGTTCCTATTGTTTATATCCATGGCGGTCATGCGCTTTTAGTTTATGTTGATAAAAATTATAAGGTAAGGGGAAGTGAACTAGTAGCTATTTCTTACTAACGTGGCTTATTTTTTCAGAATATTACAGTTGAAGAAATTTTACATGTTTCTATTCGAATTCATGTATCAATATGGAGATTATTTATTGAATTGTTTTAAATATAACAATTTTAATTATATTATTATATTAAAAACGAATTCAAATACCTTAAATTAATATAAAAATACTAAAATATGTATTTATGACAATATACAGCATATCTATACTCACCAGTACTGGATTTCCATATTATCACAAAAAAATAAAGAATTTACCTGAGGGGATTGTTCTTTATCAACGATTTTTTGACTTTTCAGAAGACACTTATAGAGATCATGAGGCTTTAGACGCCACTAGTTCTTTTGAACTAAATGCCGGCTTAATTTCTGCCTTGATGGAATTTGCTAAAAATATAGATAAAAAAATTTTAACTCTTGAGTTTAAATCGCTTGAAAATCTCGGAAAAACTAAACCAAGTGATCTTGAATTTAAAAAATATACCGGAGATGCTTTAATCGCCATGCAAACCGAAACTTATTTGCTTCATAAGTCTATTAAACAAAAAATCAATCTTATCTATAATTCAATCGTTTCTTCAAAGATTCCTCTTGAAACCGCTAATATGATATCTGAAGAAGAAGAGCAAAAAATAGTAGACATTTTAACTGATGTTAAAGCAAGAAATCATATATTAAAAAATGAAAAAAAAATAAGAAAACAAGCAAATGATTATTTTAATGAAATGGGGAAATATGGACTTTTTAATATTGTCATAACCTCCTTTGATCTTTGTCCACTCTTAGTTTTAGGTGATAAATTCAGCAGTGAAGATATTGAAATGATTTTGAGAAATTTGGGTGGAATTCCCGATATAGAACCTCTTGAATGGAAATTTAGACAGAGTTTTTATCAGAACAAACAGGTTTGGGTCTATTTGGTCAATAGTGGAGTGGGTGTCTCTGTCGATAATTTATTTCAACCATACTTCTATTTATTAATTGCAGATTCCCAATCTTATTTTGGTGAATTTCCTGGGAAACTCACGGTAAGCTTTAATTCCTTACTTGGATAAATCCTAATTATTATTCCTAAAAATCAAACCATCCATCTTTTTTCCATTAATCAATAGAATGCAATAAAAATTTAGGAGAATTTGGAAAAAATGAATCTATTTGGCTATGGATTCTGCTGCTTTTATAATATCATGTAATGAATCTGCTTCAAGAGAAGCTCCTCCAACAAGTCCTCCATCTATGTTTTTTTTTTCGAAAAGCTCTTTAGCATTAGTGGGCTTTATAGATCCCCCATATTGAATCCTCACTGAGTCTGCTATTTCACTATCATATGTGGATGATAAGAGATCTCGAATAAATTGATGGATCTCTTCTGCTTGTTCTGGGTTTGCTGTCTTGCCTGTTCCAATTGCCCAGATTGGCTCATATGCTATGACGATTTTTTTCATATCGTTTTTTGAAAGATCTTGAAATGTTTTATTGATTTGGTTTTGAATAACTTGCTTTGTTTTTCCTTGTTCTCTCTCATCTAAATGCTCTCCAATACACACAATAGGATTTAAATTCATCGATAGCGATTTTTTGATCTTTTTATTTATCTGTAAATCTGTTTCCTTAAAAATATCTCTTCGTTCGCTATGGCCTAGTATTACATATTTAACACCTATATCTTTTAAAAAAATTGGGGATATCTCACCTGTAAATGCCCCCTTGTCCTCAAAATACATGTTTTGAGCTCCAATTATTATAT
>SDNN01000009.1 GCA_004524425.1 Promethearchaeota archaeon | reverse complement strand
TCTTCTAGATTGTTTCCTTGACATTTTAAAAGATCAATTGTGCCCACCCACAAATTAGACGCACCAAATCCACTGGTGTAAATTTCACAGGTTATCTTTTCTTGACTAAGAAGTCGAGCAGCATTCATCCCTGCAAACCCGCCTCCAATGATTATAACATCCTTGCTATAATTGGATGCTTTCATTCAAGATTACCTCCGAGTAAATAAATATATTTTGATAGTTTAATTTGTCGCCTTAATAAATCATCACCAGAAACTTCCGTTTTCCACCTCTTTAATAGGGCAATCCTTAATTCTTTCATTATTTCCGCATGCGATTTTTCGGTCCATTTAGCTTCAAGATTAGCTATTTTATAATAACAAAATTGGCCTTGACAAGGTCCCATTCCCTGCCTCGTTCTACGTCTATAATCATCCAAGACTTTAACATCCAGATTTTGAAATGCCCAGTGTAATTCGGGTTCTGTTACATTCTCGCATTCGCAAATAGTCCTTGGAGAGCCCCGTTTAGTATATGAATCCAAGCAAGAATCACACATGTCTCGAATCTCGTTGTAAAAAGTGCCCCATTTATATTGCATGTCAAAAGCGGTTTTTTCATCAACATGGAGTTCATTTTGAAAAATCTTGACCGGAATTTTATTCTCCCCGCCAGGTAATGGTAAAGTTGAAGTCTGGCACTTACTATTCATTCCTAATTTCTTACAAATCAAATCCGATGTTTTTTCTGCCATCAAACGATAAGTGGTCAATTTACCTCCAAAAATAGTCAAGAATCCATTATATCCTTCTTCTTCATAATCTATAATATCAAACTTTCTTGAAGCGTCTCTTAGCGGCTTTCCACTGGCAATTAACGGTCTCGCTCCGGAATAATACCTGACAATTCGGTGATTTTTAATAGTTGGAATTAAATCTTCCACCAAATCAAGGATGTATTTTATTTCTTGGCGATCCGCTAGTAAATTATCTAACTCTTCATATTTCACAAGTTTTGATGTGGTGCCCAGAATTACTGATTGATGGCTTGGTACTATGATATCCCCATCTCCTGGTCTTCTCAACCTATTAATTAAATGGTTCACCAATCGATCTTTAATCACGATTAAAGTTCCCATGGTGGGTGCAATTTTTAATGGATCGCCCAATTTCAAGTCTTTTTCTAAATATGAAGCCCAAGGACCTGTTGCATTGACTATGATATCTGCAAAAATCTTTTCTTTTTTATTTTTCAAGCGATTAAACAGTTCCACTCCAATAATGGTATCATCATCTAAAATCAAATTTATAGCTTTACAGTAGGTTCTTATTTGAGCTCCGTGAATTTTTGCATCTAATGCATTATATATAGTCAGTAAAAAAGGATCAATATATCCATCTTTTACTTGAAAAGTTCTTTTGGTTTCTGGATTACAGTTTGGTTCTTCCTTTAAGAAAAGCTCAGGATCAATCTCCTCACACCAGACCCCCGCTTCCTTACACTTTTCAAAAAATATGTCTCCATATTCGACATCTTCATCAGATAGACCCATAAAAAAACCCCCGCACGGTTCGGTTATATGGGGGGCGATCTGTAACAGAATCTCATTCTCAAGGGCACATTCTGATGCTGCTTCCCTGTCTTTGAATACATATCTTGCTCCGGAGTGAAGCATTGCATGACATCTTCCTGTTGTCCCTTCGCTCAAATCATTTTTCTCGAGTAGTATAATCTTCAAACCTCGTAGACTAAGATCCCTTGCTATCCCTGCTCCTGTTGCTCCTCCCCCTATGATTATGCAATCAAACTTGTTATGGTTCACGATTGATCCTTCTTAAAGTGGAGAATTATATATTTAGATTTACAATAATCCGCTTCTTAAAAATGAAGTCTTTATTGATTATTGGTTTTATAATGATGAATCTCTATGGGTCTTCCGGGACTGCCTTGATAATAATATTTTTCAGGTTTCCCCCTCCAGCTCTTATGCAATACAGTATTTGGAAATATCACGTTATTCTCTTTAGTTAATACTCCAGGACCAGAAATAATACCGGGATATAGCGTGGTGTTTTTTCCTAATTTTATTTCCAGCATCGTAATTTTTCCAAAAATAGTATTTACGGCATGAGTAGATAACGCAGTTGTAGGGTAAATAAACACATTATCCCCTAAATCTGTAAACTCTAATCCCACATACGCATCACAATAAATTACATTATTTGCTATTTTATTATGGCTAATTCTTCTAAGAGTTCTGTTTATTAACCAGGGAAACAGGGATTTTGAAGTGAGCCACATGGGTAATTTTATGATAAACCCGCGCTTATGGTAATATTTTATCATTTTACCTTCCTCACTATTCACGTCGTCTAAAACTCTCTTGAATACCCCCTGCTTAGGCGAAGATTTCTTAATCCATTTACGGGCCCAGAATGCTGAAAACTCAATTAAGAATAACAGATAGAGATAATAGAGAATTAATAACAATCCAGGCAATATTAGTAAATGTAAAATTAGGGGAATAGAGAAGGGAATTATGATGAAAAATTCAAATAATAAAAAAAGCCCTAAGCACGCATAAAAAGGAATAATAAAACTTAAGACATTTATCTTAATGAAATCGAAAGCAGGCAATTCTACGGTATTTTTAACCTCTTCATCCTTATTATTAGGTTGCACTTTAACTTCCCTCATGCTATTTAATTTCTCTCTATTATATTTATTGAATTCCGATATATAAAAATTTCAAATAAAATTAATAAATTTCCTACCAGCTAAATTAAAAAATGTACTTTAAATCCTTACCCTATTTAATGATTATGACTTAACAGCTTCTTATTGATTGGTTGACTATATATGTAAGGCTCAAAAGCTTTTTCTTCCATATTGCTAAATCAGCAGACTTTAGGAGAGTGTTTAAAAGCTATTGAATTAAGGCCTTCTTCGCGTTTTACAAAAGGTTTTATTCGAAAACTATAAGAATATTGTTTGTTCGCTTTTAATTTAAACTCTTTATGAAGAGCTGCAAATCCAGGAAGGTCTCCTCCAACACCTCGTTGACCATAGTCTATATTTAAGGTGATGGTATTCCGATGTGGTAATTTATGATTATGTGTTGCATTTTCTAGATCTTCCATGGTATAAGGCCATGCACTGATGCATAACAGAGTGCCTCCTACATCTGAAATTAATAATCCAAAATCTTCTTCATTTGCCATGGTGCACCATCGAATTTCACTTCTGTTTCCATTTTCTTGCGGTCGAACATATGGATGAATCAGTTCTTCTACAATTCCGGAATATATACCCACAGCAGCTCCCTCCTTTCTATCTAACATTGTTTCATGAGGCCCCTTACCATACCAAGTCATTTTATTATATTCCCCTGGAATTTCAACTTGCATTCCGAACCGAATCATCTCTTTACTAGGAGTGAAGTTATTATCAATGATTATATCACCATTACCATTAATTTGATACACAATCTCGAGTTCTTTTTCTGAATTAGGCATGCTAAATAAAACAGTAATGCATTTAACACAAGATTGTATTTCTTTAACGATGATTTTTGATATTTTTCTCATTTTACTGGCCTCCTTCCAGCTGTAGTCTATAAAAAAGGCATCTTCATCAAATGCATCAAAATCTTGATCAAGATGCCCCAGATCATTATCAATTGGAGCCCTCCAGAAGTTTGGGATTAGCGGAGATGAAATCAATTTTTTTCCGTTGTATTTATAAGATTCAATTGCACCACTGATCTTTCCAATAATGATCTCAAAATCTTTTCCTTTTACCAGTATATCCTCATCAGATTGGACCATTTTTAATTCAGGGAAATCATCAATATTTTCGAATGACACCCATGAAATATCAAGTGGTATTGAAAATTGATCCCATGCTAATACATGACCTTTTTCTGCCCATTCTATAGTTTTTGAGACTATGGACGATATTTTTAAGAGATATTCAGCATGAGGTTTCCGTTTTGTAAAATCATGTTGGATTTTAAATTCTCGTTTTTCATTTGGTAATAGATCTGTATTTTCTAATCTTCCTTCTGCAGTAATGATTCCATTTGCAGTGATCTCCCATGTGAGATGTATAAAATCAAGCGGTAGAAATTGATATTTATTGTGTATCATTATCTTACCATTAAGCAAATCAACGGCATAGACCTTTATATTTTGATATATCTTTTTCACTTCATGAAGAGCGGGATTAGGCAATCGATCTGGCATGACAATTCCATTAATACAATAGTTCTTATCATTTGGTTCATCTCTAAAATCTCCTCCATAAGCCCAATACTCCTTCCCATCGCTTGAAGTTTTGCGAAGTCCTTGATCAATAAAGTCCCAAATGAAACCTCCAATGCAATTAGGTTGAGATTCAAACACTTCCATGAATTCTTGAAAATTGCCCAAGCTATTACCCATGGAATGAGCATATTCACATAATACAATTGGTCTGGGATCCCCACTTTTAATTTTCTTTTTTGCCAATCTTTCGAGTTTTTTGGGAGACAGGTACATGTGACTTATAATGTCAGTGATTTCATAGTTATAATCTCCTTCATAATGAATCGGCCTGGTGGTGTCTATACCAAGTGTAGCTTCCTTCATTATTTTAAAGACATTGCCAAAACCAGCTTCATTTCCAAGAGACCAGATGATAATGCAAGGATGATTTTTATCCCTTTCCACCATGCTCACCATGCGATCAACGCAGGCATTGGTCCATAAGGGATCACTGTCTGGCAATTTATCTCTTAATCCGTGGCTTTCTACATTTGCTTCATCCAAGACATAAATCCCATATCGGTCACATAATTCATAAAATATGGGATTATTAGGATAATGACTGGTTCGGACGGCGTTGATGTTATTTTGTTTCATTATTTGAACGTCTTGATGCATCCTGCTTATGGGAATTGCACGACCATGGTCAGGATCATGCTCATGTCTATTGACTCCTTTCAAGATAATTGACTTTCCATTAATACACAGAGCACTGTTTTTAATTTCAACTTTTCTAAAACCAAATTTACAATGCTCTACTTCAATTATTTTTTCCGTAGAATCTACTAAAACAACCAGCAAATCATATAAAAATGGTGTTTCAGCCGACCATTTCTTAGGATTTTTAATTTCACTTTTTAAAATGATTTCTTTTTCTGAGCTAGCTTGAATATCGAAATTAGTTTTCATTAGAGCCTTTTTTTCTGTTAAGTTCTCTAGTTCGTCCAAAATGTAAATCTTTATTCCATGGTTATTACCAGTATCTTCACCATAATTTGAGATTTTTAAATTTATCTTCAACATCGCGTCCATATAGGCTTCATCGAGTTCAGAGGTGGCGAAGAAATCTCTCACGTGTATTTTTGGAGTGCTAAATAAATAGACATCTCTAAAAATACCGCTAAATCTCCACATGTCCTGATCTTCGAGATAAGATCCATCTGACCATCTGTACACTTCTACAGCAAGGATGTTGTTTTCTTGATGTAAAAATCTTGTGATATTAAATTCAGCAGGGCTCATGCTGTCCTGACTGTATCCTACTTCTATTCCATTCACCCAAACATAAAACGCAGATTTCACTCCTCCAAAATGAATGAAAATTTCTCGATTCTTCCATCCATCTGGAATAATAAAAACTTTCCTATAAGATCCTACTGGATTGTATTCATGATCAATCCCAGGAATGTTTTTAGTATCAATACTATGAGGATATTTAATATTCGTGTAGATGGGAATCCCATAACCCTTCATCTGCCAGTTGCTTGGGATTTCTATCTCATTCCAACTCTCATCATCAAATTCAACCTTGTAAAAATTGACAGGTCTTTCGGATGGTTTTCTAACCCAATTAAATTTCCACTTTCCATTAAGTGTTTTATAATATTTAGAATATTCACTCCCTTTTAGTGCTGATTCAACGTCTTGAAACGGAAATAAAGTATTATGGGGTAATTCTTTATTTCGTGAGATAATTTCTGGATTTTCCCAATCAAATTTCTCTTTCGACGAGTCCTTCATGAAATCACTCCTAATTTCCAAGGATATTTGTTATTAATATTAAATAAAATTAAACTTTATTGAGAATGGAATTTCTTCAAGAAGTTAAACACATTTTTTTATAAATTTGAATTGTCCATTCCCATCTCTCCTTCCTTGAGATGCAAGGGTGTTATTTTCTTGAAGACCATGAGAAATGCGACTAGAGCAATTAAGCTCATGACAATACCTAACCAATAAGCCTGATAAAAACTTAAGATTAGGGTTCCTATAATAGGCCCTACTATCTGAGCAGTGCTGTCCAATGTCGTGGTATATCCGTTAATCTTACCCATTTCATTTGGTTTTACCGATTGCGTGACTTTGCTGATGAGTAATCCTCTGGAACATGAAACCCCATAACTAACAAATAACATGAGAATCAAAAATGCAATTACATCTCGAATAAATCCTACGAGAAAAAAAGTGATTACTATGATTAACAGGCCAAATTCAGTCATCCTCTTTTCTCCTAATAATCTTAGAGTTGGTTTGAATAAGGTGAATCTGACGATCGCCCGAAAAATACCTGATATTGTCAAGAGTATGCTTATTTCTAATATATTAAGACCCAAAACAATCCCCATGTATATTGTTAAGGTTGTAATGTAAATTGTAAATGAAAACGTATGAAACGCGTATTGTGTTAACAAGTATGATGCGTCTTTATTTTTTCTTATTTTTATTTTAACCTTAATTTTTTTCTCAGCAAGATCACGTTTCTGTTTAGGCCATGTCTCTTGGAGGAAAATTGAGGTGATTATAATCGTGCAAAAGGAAAGTGATGAAGCTACTAAACCAGGGGTTGCAATTGGATAAGATGGACCTAATATTAGAACAATAGACAATAGACCACCCGCTCCAGGACCTATTAATCCTGCTAGAACATGGATTACTCCAATATTAGTCATCTGCAGGCCACGATCTTTAGGGGGGACGCTATCACTAATAATTGCTTTAGCCAAGGGCCAATTGCCTCCAAATACTCCATCAATGATTCTAGATAAAAATATTAATTCTAATGAATTAGAAAACGCCAAAATTGCAAATGCAGTAAAGGTTCCCGCTTGAGATATCAACAACATCGGTTTTCTTCCATATCTATCACTTAACTTTCCCCAAATCGGAGCAAAAACGAGGGTAAAAATGGCGTTTGTGGCAAGTAATAAGCCAATAATTATTGGAGTCGTGTTAAAATATGTAATAAAAGCTGGTAAAAAAGGTATGATTATATAATAACCTAAAATATCTACGAATACAGCAATCCAGAGAGGCATTAATTCAGGATATCTTTTCTCATCCTTTTTTCCAGATTTTTTTAAAAGATTGATTCTCATGAAAATTAGTCTTTTAAACTCGCTTTTTATTATAATTTTATTATCGCTTACTGTAATTTGAAATTTTAAATTAAATTTAAAGATACCATTTATCGATTAAAACATTATAAAATGGGTAAATAGTGCTTCATAAATTTTGTAAATCATCAAAAATGAAAAAATAACAAGAATTTTCAGCAATTAACTTAATCATATAGAGTGAATTAATTTTAAGCTTATCTTTTCTATTTGATATAAGTTATTATGGGCTTTTTAAAAAGTCGATTATGATTTTATTTACGTCAGGAGCATTTTCTAAAGGGAAAAAATGGGCCCCTGGTAAGATTTTCAACATGCTATTATTAATTTTTTCATGCATCAATTCACTTGATGATTTTGGAGTGTGTTTGTCTTTCTCTCCAGCAAGAATTAAAGTTTCGGTCTTAATCTGATCTAACTTTTCCAAAACTTTATGTTCTCCCATTACTGTCGCTAAATTCGTGATATCATTTATATTAGAGGTTCCATTTTTTTCTAGTTCTATCAAATCTTCAGCTGAAAAAATCCCGTGAATTTTTTTTTTAGGATCATTTTGCAATATTTTAAACATCTTACGAGTAAATCGAGGCTTCATTTTATCATAAAAAGCTTTAACTGGATCTTCTATCTTTTTTTTATACGAGGCTATTTGACTATTTTTATATACTTCCAATCCAGATTTATCGCCCGGAAATTCAGGTATGGTAGCTAATAAAATGATTCCATTCAAATTAGCAGGATAAGTCAAGGCAAAATTCAATACTATCATCCCGCCTAATGAATGCCCTGCCATGTAAGTTTTTTCGATTTTGAGGTAATCCATCAACCCTTTTATATCATCAACCATTTCTTTCATTCCATATGATTTTTCTAGATGGTCTGATTTACCACATCCTCGTAAATCTACAGAAATTACCTTAAATTCGTGCGATAAATCTTTAACTTGAGCTTTCCAAAATTCTTTATACATTGCAAATCCATGAAGAAGAATTAATGGATGCTGTTTCTCTTTTCCATGAATTTCATAACATAATCTTATATTATTTACATTGGCGAACATGTCGGTCATATAAAAGTAAATCTCTAATGAATTAAATAATTATTCCATAAAGAAAGCAGAATGCTTGATGGATAAGGCATTTATTTAAAAAAATAGATCAATAATCTATTATTGATTTAGCTCTAATTTTTTCATGAAGATGATTTAATTTATTTCCTAATATTTCAAGAAGCTTATTTTTCTCTTCTAATTCCTTTATTCCTTTCAAATTGGCTAATTTTGTTAAATTAGTAGAATCATTTGATTGCTGACAGATGGATATTTGTTCTAAATAAAAAGGAATAAAAGCCATGAGTTCTTCCAAGATCCTTAGTCGTGATTTGATTATAATTTTTTTTACTTGTTTTATATCCGCCATTCCAGTGCTAAAGTTATTTATTGCTTTCTTTAATTCAATTAAATCCATTTCATTGAAAATGATTCTTTCAATTGAAGCATTAAAATAGTTATCATCATCCATTTTAACATACCCCTCAATTTTCGCTAATCTTTAGCTGAATCTTATTCCATACATCTGAGAGTAGATTATAGGTCTTTATGGCCTCAGTTTCACATTCACTTCCAGCAATTTCTAATGATTCGCATTTAGATAAGAGCTTAATAACTTCTTCTTTAGCAAGAGGTAACGCGTCATTTCTGGACAGATAATCCAAGAACGCATTCATATCCTTTTTCGTGATGATATAATTTACATTGAAAAGTTTTTGGTAAAGATTCATCAAAAATTTCTTCAAAAAGTTCTTTTCAATTTGAATTGCGCTGCGAAAATCCTCATTTATTATAGATTTATGTATTTGAAATAAATCATAATAAGAATCACTCAATTCTTTGGCCATTATATCAACTAATTTGTCACTATCGATTGCTCCCGATATTCTATTGTCATGATGGATGAGCTCTGGATTAAGTATTCCCTTTGAATTATTATCATCTTTGTTAATGATAATTTCCGTGAATGAATCCTTCTTCGTTTGAAAATAATCTTTTAAAGCCATTTGAAATTTATCGCCTACTGAATAGGAGGTTCTTATTGATTCGGAGCCACTCGCCATCTTAGGATGATTCTCAACCAAATACCCATGTCTTATTAGAATTTCAAATAACTCATCGCGGATATTCTTAAGTTTTTTCTTATTCTTAGTTATTTTCACGCTTTTGTTATATATCGTTTTCTTAAGCTCTTCTTTTAACTTTGATTTGTAAAGATTCCCTACTTTATCCATGATTTTTATTGCCTTAAGAAACTTGATGACATCATCCAAAAACATTGAATAATTCCCTAAATCTTTTTCGAATATCGTTTTTTTTGTTTGCTCAAGTATTTTTTGCTCAGTAAATTGTAAATCATAACCTTGCGCTTTCATGTATTTGACGATATTTTGGTAATAGAGGGGCTGAGTATCAATTATCTCCGTCACATCTATATTGGCAGGAAAGGGTTGATAAATATCGGATCTTTTTATTATTACTTCATTATCTTTCATTCTCATCAAATAGTCAATTTGATAGGTATTATTCCTACTAGATCCATAATATCCTGTTCCTTGAAGCTCTTGTAGATTCATTTGGTTTTTTAGAGTCCTTATATCATCATTATCAGTGGCTCGAAAAGATATAATATTTTGAATGTAATTAAATAAGTTCTCATGCAGATAATGAGCTTGATTAGCCATTAAAATGATCCCAAATCCGTCATATAATAAGGGATCTAAAAATCTATTGATTCTCCCATAATTCATGGTTTTTTCAATGAATCTTCGCTCAAATGGTATATCGACCTGAGGTAAAATTATAACTTTTTTGAAAAAATCACTTGAATGATTAATATAATGAATGATTTTTGAAAGAATAACAAAAGCCATGAAAATTTGTTTTTTGTTATTTTTAATAATTGACAAATCTATTATGACTGTCTTATCATCCGTTATAAAGTCCTTAAAAGTTATTTTTTGCTCATATGAATCCTGCGAGGTATGAAAGAATTGGACATCGCCATGGGTAAACTCATCAAACAGTGATATGAGAGATTCAGTTATGGGAGATTTCTGCCAGTCTTGTTGATTCTTGAGTTCTAAATTCAGGGTGGTAATATCTAGTTCTGGATTCCTCAAAATGGTATTTTTGAATACATCCATCGTCTTTTCATCTTTCTTAAAAATGAGTGCATAAGAGTCAAAAATATAATCTAAGTATTCAATGTTAAATTTATCATGAGCGATGTCGGACCTAATAGGATCGATAGTGAATGCACTACCCAATTTAAAGTGAAGAAAATTAGATTCGTGTATTGTGTTATTAAAAATATTAATCAATCTTGACCAATTACCTGAAAAATCAAATATTAAAGAGGGCGTGTTTCGTTTTACCAATTCAGCAACAATTTTGATGGCTAAATCTTCTCGATTATTCGATTTTCCATTCGTGATTAATAAACTATTAATTTGTTCTCTCAGAAAGCCCACTGGAACTTCTTCCTCCAAATATTCAGTATTAATGGTGGATCCAAAAGAGATAAAATTTTTCAATTGTAATGGGCTATTAAATTCAGCGGCTATTTTCGTTTCCACGCCTTTTTTGAATTCGTCAGCAACATAAGCTAAAAGTATTAATGCCTTTCCTTGAAATATTAAATAATTTAAATGCGTTCCACCTCGAGTAAAGTACTTGTTTTTAAGTGTTTGACATAAAATTCCGGATATCAATTTTCCGTTTTTTAGTGAAATAAATTCAAAATCAGAAAAATTCATTTTAAAAGCATTTTCTATCGATGTAATTTTTTTGGATTGCTCAATTTCTAATTCCAGAAAATCCTCTGGCTTAAGCTCTTCTGTACATTTATATGATAAAGCGGAGAGTGTTATTATGGATCTCCACGCTCCAGATCGCATGTCTAACCAATTTTTTCCTTCTTTATCATTTTTAATTTTATCAATTTTTTTTTGCGTTCGTTTAATAAGGAACTTAAAGCATTTTCTGTCAAACATGTAAAAACTCATGGGAGCAGTACATAAGGTGTATCCAAACATTATTTTTTTCTGTATGATTGCTCGATACACCTTTCCGGGATAAAATAATGGCACTTTAGAATGAAATTTAAAAGATGCGTATTTTAAGTTTAATACTTTGATATTCAAAAGAATATTGTTTTTAACATGACAGTAAAGGCTTTCAGGATGGTTCTTGACTTTAAAAAACTGGAGATCTTTGAAAGGATTTATGTATATCAAATCATGCTTTTTTCGAATATTTTCCAATGCAAGTACAGTTAATAATTCTCGCCACAAGACCCATAAAATAACAATTACAAATAAAAGATTAATCATTAAGATGAGGAAAATTGGAGTATTAAGGAAAAATAACATGAGGGGGGAATATATTAAGAGGAAAATGCTTGCTGAAATTTTAAGGAAGTATGGGATACTTACCTTCTTTGATTCTACATTATAATGCTCTTTAGTATCTTCCAATGTGTCTATTTTTAAGAAGAAAATTCTCAAGGCCTGAATAATCTCGTTATGTGTTAACAACTTTACATTGTAATGAGGAAAATTAGCACTGAAATTTGACCTCATCACTTCTATGAATTCATTGACTTTCTCTACTAGACATTTAATTTTTTCCGTGGTCAAAAAGCCACTAAGATCATAAGAGGTGCAAAAATAAATGGAAGTTTGAAATGCTTCATCTTGCTCCTTTTTATTAGTTTTCCTTCTAAGCTTAGTTCTGAGATTTAAACAAGTCTGAGCTATTTGAAATGAAAAAGGAACCCTTAATTCATTTAGCGATTTTATAAATTGATTTAGAGTGGGGTGTATATTCTCAGGTATAATTTTAACCTGAAAAATGGCCATGGCAACAGTTTTCATGGCAATTTTATTGACATGGAATAAAATCTCGAAATTATTCTGTAAAAAGAAAAAATTGTAATCTTCAAATGGATTTATAATGTTGATGTATTGTTGCTGCTTAAATGATTTACTTTTAAATAGAAAAAAACTATCATGGAATGCTAAAAAACATAAAATGAGGGTAATTATAGCGATGGTGATTGAAATTATCAAATTGTTACTAATCGAATAAGTGATTATCATGAAAAAGATGGAAATAATTAAAATCGAACTCGGTTTTATCAACGAGATTTTATTATTAATATCCTTATAATGAGGATTCGTGAGTTCCCAAATATTAAGATAATTATCTAACTTTTGCGAATTGTTCTCTTCATAATTCCCCTTTTTTTTTTTTACTATTAATTCCTTAGATAATTTAGCATTCATCTGATGAACTCACTCTTTAAAATAATTCCAATAAAAAATAAAAAATAAGATACTAGTGCCAAATGTTAATACAAATAAATAACTCATGGACATGGTAAGGGAAGGGTCGTAAATTGTCTCTATTGTGATGATTAGGCCCAGGATAAAGAAGAGGACAAAAAATCCCATCAAAAAATAACCAAAAATACTATTAATTGATTCTTGATAGGTGATATTATCTTTTAATCGCCCTTTTATTTCTATTTTTCCTTTTTCTTTCTTCTTGAGCGAATGCTTGACCTTTTTTAAATATATAGCATCTTCAAATTCTTCTTTCCTATAAGAATCTCTTAAGTTTTTTTGAATGGATAGTTCTTTGTTCCTCAAATCATGAATCAAAAGCTTAGTTATTTTATCGTCTAAGTTCATTTGTTTGCCCTTATTATAGGAATAAAAATTAGAAAGTAAGTTAGTATCAAAATATTTAGATGAATAATTCTTGTCAAATTGACCGTATAAATTTGGAATTTTGAGTTTTCTTATTTCATAATAGACTTCATACATGTCAATTATAAAATCAATAGAGATTTCCCCTTTTGTCTTTAAAAATTGCTTTTCTATTAAGCTAATCTTATTGATAATATCTTCTTTGAATAGCGTGAACTTGAAATTATCTTCCAACATCTTGTTAATTAAAACCATGTAATTAAATATTGTTTCATTAGCATCTACTTTTCTTGGTCTCAATCCAAGCTTCATTCCAATTTCATTTAATAAGTTGCTGGTTATAATAAAGCTCACTACAGCTAATTTCTTATAGTTCGCGGTTTCTTTACAAATTCTAATGAGACTTTTCAATTTAGCATCCAATATCGAATAATTCATCATGGGATCCTCTTTTTTGCGGTTTTTTTATTTGTAAAATTAAAATCTTTAATATTGTCGTTTGAAATATCACCAAATCTACTCTTCATTTCTTCTTGAGCAATCAATTTATCCATATCTATTGGTTCTTGAATTTGCTCTAGATAATCACCCATCATTTCATTTGGGCTGTTTTTCTGAGATTTAAATTTAAGAGAAGTCTGATAATAAAAGATGATATAGGGAAATATGGAAATGAATCCAATCATTTGTAAAATATAGCCTGGACCTATACTATAATGATATACGCAATCCAAATCCTCATCATTGATCTCTACAAACGGGAAATATAATTCATTAGGTAATAGATAATATGCAGGAAAAATGAATAAATAAAATATATTTAAAAAAAGTAAAAACAGATTTACATAAGAATATTTTTGAATTTTTTCTATTTTTTTCATATTTTCCAAGTCATTGAAGACTACACAATATGCAGATAGCACGATAAATATTATAAAGATCCAGGGAAATAGAGGTGAAATGGCGAGATCTTTTGGTCTTGTATTATTATTGAAGCTGGAACTTTCCGAAAATATAGTTTTCCATTTGAATAGTGGATTATAGCTCCAATAAGCAATTAAAGACCCTTCAGAATTATATACTTGAACGACATACCACTCCAAAAAAAACGATATAAATAATAAAATCAACCCAATTAAATATAAAATCTTGAAATCTCGTTGCATGTTAATATCCATCCTCTAATCCTCCAAAAATGAACTATATCTTGAATAATTTTTATCATTATTTAAGGGACTGGCATATGCCATATTCATGGCAGAGTTGTCTAATTTTTTGCTTACTTTAATTGAAATATCTCTTGAATTATCCAAATCGTCATACTTTTCAGCTAATTTTTCCTCTTCGATTTTTGAAATCAAAGAAAAATCTTCATTTTTTCCAAAAATTTCGTAAATGAATTGATCCATCATAATTGAAGAGAATTTATCTTTAATAATCATCAAATCAGATTCATTAAGTGTGATCTCTCCTTGATAATAAGGCATGTTGAATTTCTTTATTAACTCTTTTTTAAATTTCACTATTCTTAGATATGCATAAAATATAACTAGAACATACACGCAAATTGTTGCAATTGCTAAAGAGGAGAAGGTATTAATTAAGGATATCACCTGAAATAGAATAATAATGAAGAAAACTGCCCCAAAGCAAAGAGGTGGTATGGAAAATTTTATCATGTTATCTTTAAATTTATTTAATTTTGAGAAATATTCTAAAATGCTTTCATTTTCTTCTGAATAGGTTTCAATCATGTTATATTTTTTTCCTAGGAATTCAATCAATGCTGAAAGATCTTTCTTCTGAATGACATGTATGTTTGAAGATTCAACATAAGGAAATACAAGATTCTTTTCAAGGAAAATTGGCTCGTTCAAACAGAGAAGAATTGGATCGACCACAATTTTATACTCAAGACCATCACCTCCAATAAACATCGGTTTATTATTTTTTGTCTTTTCGAGGAAAATTTTCCCTTTGGTCACCTTTTTCCATAGCTGAAAAAAACTCCCTTCCTCTTTAAAATTTTGAAGGACTATTTTTTGGACATTTTCTAAGTCTTTAAATGGGGTACCGATTAAAAGCTTTAAATTCTCAACATTTATGTCTATTTTCTCATTTATTGGTTTATATTCAATAGAATCTTCAGATATTAGTAAGGATCCTTGTACATTCAATATTTTTAAGGGTACAAACATCAATATTTTACTATGTTCACTTGAATCTAGTATTTTAAATGCTAAAAGATCAACTTGATTGCTTAATTTTGATAAATAAATCGAGTTTCTTTCGATTATCTGGTATTTTAATAATTTTAAATCACCCTGAATGCTCTTCATGATTTCCTTGAGATTTCTTTTTTCGATCCTCTCATCATCATACTCGCCATTTATTAAATCACTGAAAGTATATTTGGAAGTATGGTGACCAACGGCAAGCAAATTTTCATCATCTTCAGGATCATTTAAAAAATAATTAATTATTTCCTTTTTACTAAATTGTTTTGGAGGCAGTTCATCCGTCTTTTCTAAAATATCACGCGCATCGTGTTTAAATTTACTCGATTTTTTGATCTGGTTATAATCCTTGTTAGCATCATCGATTTTTTTATGTAAATCATCTTTTTTTTCGTTTTTTGATTCATTTGGGGTCTTAATTATGATTTTCTGCATCAGATTCTCATTTAGTAGTTCTTCCTTTTTTTGCTCTGCTTTTAATTTAATTAAGCTTAAAGATTCCACTTTCTGATGTTTTTTGTTTAATTGAACAAGATTAGGATCTTTACTCATGATTTCTGGAGCCTCAATTGGAGTCGTTTTATTCTTCTTTATCTCTAATTTAGATTCAACATTAGGTGCATTACCATCAATTAAGCAAGCATTAGCTCCTTCAATTAATTTGCGTGCTGAAGAGATACCAAAACCTTTTATTTTAGCTAATTCATCCACTTTTAGATTTGCTAATTGTTTTATGTTATTAATTCCTATTTCTAACAATTTTTTTTGGACAGACTCACCCACGCCTTTGATATTGGTTAATTCTTCACTTGAATCAGCGGTTTTTTTATTTTTCCTATTTTGAACTTGAGAATTATAGATAAATTTCTCAAGGGGATAAATCTTGGAATCCTTTTTATTGCATAACCCTATCAATCGTGTTAAAATTTTATCAAATTTATTTACCCATTCTGCATTATTAATTCTTAAAGCCATCACCATGCCAATCTCTGCTTGCTTAATAGACTCGATATGCTTTCCTGATTCATATAATTCTCTGACCTTATTATAAGTATGACTCAAGTTCCAAATGTCAGCACTTTTAAAAGGCTTGATGTCAGTCATTTAGCTCAAAAAATATATTTATTCCATCTATATAAAGAAAAAATTTTGAATATCTAATTTAAAAAGCCTTAACCCTGGTGAATATAAAAAATTAAAGAAGATTAGTTTGCTTATATTTTAGATTTTGCAGTACGTTTTGCCCTACTTGAAAGAAAAATGATTAAAGATGGGATTGCGATGACCATCAACATTATAGGAAGCGCATTCTGGTAATTCTCTTCATATTTTGGTTGTTCGTTAGAATTTACATCTTGTTCGATCTCAACTAATTCTTCCGAACCAGGAATTTTTTTCTTAACTTCAAATAAATATCGTGCTGTTGGTTGATATGGATCTTCTAAAAATAGTTTGAAAACATAATTACTTCCCGCTTGAAGAATATAATCTAAGGTAAAATTGCTATGATCCAGTTTCTCTTCACAAGAAAAATTTTCAACCTTAATAAAAATGTCATCTTTATAGATTTCAGCATATACTCTTGAATCAAATAGAGGGCTCTTATCATTCCAAGTAAGTAATGAAATATCCACTTGAATTATCATGTGATTGTCATTAAAAAATGTATTGTTAATTATCTCGAGGTCATAGTTCGTGTTAAAAAAAATCGATTCGAAGGCGACAAGGGTGGTGTCATCATATACAGTTATATTCCCTCCTACAATAGGATAGTTTGTAGGTTCTACTGGTATTTGAATGGTCTTAAAGTAAGTCCCATCGAGCATTTCATCAAACACAATACTTTGAATTTGAGTACTTTCAAATTTTACCGTTGTATACGGACCAAACTCATCTAGAACCATATTATATAATGACACGTTGACGTCATTATACCCGCCTAACATGACAGATTCCGAGAAATTTGGTTCAATTTTTATTTCATCATTTTTTGCCATGTCACAGACCCAGAGAAACACTTCATGTTCTAATTCATTTTTCTCAAGAGTAAGAAAATAGTCATTGAAGTCTTCAGAATATAAACTTTCAATTAAAAATTGAGTTTGATGGAAATCCACATTAATATCAAAATTAAGGATTTCTGAGATCTTGAATGAATAATAGATGTTTTTAATATTTGAATAATCGATATTTTGCGTTATATAAGTCCTAACTTCTTCATCATTTAGATTATAATCGCCTAGTGCTTTTAGAATATAGATCATGTAATAAGTATGTTGTAATATAGTTTCCACATTATTTTGATGCATTGAATCCATAAACATTGAAGACTGAGTATGGTTTGACAAGTAGTATTTTAATGCATTTCTATCTAAAATAAGAGTGGAAATATCTCCCAAATCTAGGGCTTGAGTTAGTATTTCGAGTGCTTTTATTGCATAGTATGAATATTCTAAAGATGCTTTTTTATTTTGGAATGCGGGATCAGTAGAATCAAATTGAAGAGAAGGGGCAAAAGCACCATGATTTTCATGGGATAATTCTAAAAACTGGGATGTTATAATATAATCTTTTACTGATATGAGATCATTATATGCCATGAAATCATCCAATTTAAAGATCTTTTTCAATGAATCTAGGGCATAATAAGTATACTTATGCGAATAACGCTCGCCAGTTCCAAAAAACAATTCTTTACGGGATGTGCTATAATATTCAATAGGCCGTGAGCGAAACTCCACATGAACTCCTAAATCATGATGATTAACTAGATCTTTACATCCCACGAAGGAATGTATTTTACTAGTGGAGAAATAGCAAGATTCAATCAATTCATAAAGCCCTTGGAGATTTAAATCGGGGATGCGATCGTACAATTTAAAGGAGTTCACTATACTATGAATGAGACCTAATGAAGTGTAATCTCTAGAAAGTAAAGAATATCCTGCGAGGGGATGCTCATAATACTTAAGAGCATTGGCAATCTCTGTCCTTTCAGAAGAGTTCAACTTTGCTGTTTCCCCCGATTCATTTAAAGCCCTAATTATTTGAAACGTTTCAATTAATTCATGATACTGAAATTCCCTTGCGTTATTCCAGATACCCCAAGAATTTCGATTATTAAAGATGAAATTAACTACACCCGTCCTATCCAGGCCAGAATACCCCGATACATCCGAAAGATATAATCCTAATGCAGTTGCTACACTGCTCGTGAAATTCAATAAAGCATGTAAATTATTTTCAGACAATTCAAAAAATTTGTCTACATCATTGTATCTATCTTCTAGAAACTGGATAAAATCATCAATTCGAATTGAATCTTCGAAACCTATTATCTCCAAACCTCTTATGCAAAAATAGGATGATAGCAGATTAGTCTTAGAATAACTCAAAGGATTTTCTTCCGTCAAATTATTATAAAAGCCTCCAGTGATTAAAGATTGTAAGTTATTTAAGAACATCACTACATCATCAACGTTTCCAGGCGAGGCACCTAATTTTTCCAAGGTCAAAATAGCGTAGTACGTGTTTTCCGCTGTAGCAATTTTAAAAAACGGGTGCAGCTCTGAGGAATATGGTTGACCGATATATCCACCAGTTTCAGGATTATAGCAACTCTCAATGAAATTAATAGATTGCTGAATATCTATTAAATCTAGTCGGTTTAACAGTTTTAAGGAGAGAACAGCCTGGCAGGTGATTTCTAACATGGAGACATAGTCATCCATCTTGGAAAAATAGGTCAATTCAGCATCTAAGTATCGAATAGCATATGAGTCTATGAAAGCATGAGTTGATTCATTATAATGCCCCATGATGAAGTCGATTATCTTGGATTGATTGATCTCGTTCAATTTTCCGACTGCATCGAGTATATATAAGGCAAAATAAGTTGCTTGGATCGAGGATTCATGAATTTGAGTAAAATAGCCCAACTCATTATATTGACTAAGCTTGGTAGAAAATATTTCTTCAATATCCTCAAGATTATTTCCTGAAGATTTCTTCAAAGATGAGGGAGGAATACTAAAAAATTCCTCACTGTGAATCTCATTATCGTTCTTGTAATCTTTTATACTGAATCCATTGGTATATACATTCACAAACCAAAATCCAAGTAAAAGATTAATGATAACTCCAAAAATGAATGCTTTTTTTAAATAATTTATTTTTATTCACTTCAAAAAATAATTATATTAGATCCAATTTTATTTGATTTTATTTAAAGAAAAAAGGAGAATGTTAACTCAACATGAAAGTTAGAGTTAAAAAAAAGACTTGATCATTTCTTTTCGAAGAAAAATACGTCCTCGTGTTCTTTTCAAAGTCCTTAGTAAATTAAGAGGAAAATTGGTTTTTCACTTCTGAGGATATCATTCCAAGTCTTTTTCAATCAAAATTTCATTAATGCCAGGTGATTTTGTTTGATTGTAAAATTTTAATTGATCATCATGTTCAAGTAATCCCATTTTTTTTATGATTTTTTTAAGAGCCTCTGAGGATCTAACTAAAGTAGTAAAACCCGGAACCTTAAATTGTTTAAAAATTTTTTTTTTCACTTGTGACTGAATAGTACTCATTTTAATATCTAATTTATCACATATGGAACTCACTGAGATTTTATCCTTACATAAACATAAGGCTGAAATAGAAGCAACTAATCCTGCGATGACATTATCTTTGGTATTTTTTATGTGATCCCACAATTTATATAAGATTTTCTTGGACAAGTAATAAAAAGGCATGTCTGTTTCAAAGTATTCAGTTATTTCCAGAACCTTTTGGAGGATGTATTTCTTTCTGTCTCTCTCTTTATATTGAGGAAAAAAAGTGCGAATTTGTAATTTAAATGCATTAAAATCTTTCTTTGCTATCTTAGATACTTCCAGCAATTCTGCTTCACTGATGGATATATTTCTAAATTTAAAAACGTGATATATGGCTATTGGAATTAGCTTTTCTGGGCTTCTATATTTAGTTCCTGGTTTTAGACAGGCCCTGATTTTCCTAAACTTTTCTAAAACTATGTCTTTCATGGTACTAGGTAAATTTAAACAATTGAAAATCCGGCTTAATTCTATCTTAGCCTGATCCAAAACAGCATTTTCATTTGATTGGATGGAATGTAGTTTATTGAGGTTATTCAAATGAATTGAGTTTTCGTTTATCACCCTTTCTTTTACTGTACCTATTTGCGTGATTCCCAGACGAGCATGTTGGATAATATTCGCATTATAAGGGCGATTATAAACATATTTCTGAATTTCTAATACTACTCCACACGATCTACATACGTATCCTTCTTTAGTCTCAGTGATTTCTGTTGAATAACAAGCATCACATTTTAATATTGTTGATTCATCGAAGGACATTCGTGATTTTTCTTCAGGATATACATTTAATTTTAAATGATCAGGGTCTCGATGAGGTGTTTTTTCTAATGTCATTATTTATCACACTTTAAGAAATAATAAGTAGGAGTTTGATTTTTAAAAGTTACTTTTTGAAAAAAAAAAACCGCTTAAAATTGAATTAACTTTCAATAAACCAAGCTCGGGGCTTAGTTTGAGAATTAGTAAAATTTAATGTTCTGAATTCCAGAATTGGCGTCATTTATAAAAGTTTGCAAGAGTGATTTTTTTAACAATGGTGTACAAACTTAGTTCTGTTAATCACCACAAAATGAGAACTTTATCTTAAAATCTTGCTAAACCTTTTTCTACTAATCTATTTATCATGGCACACTCTGGAATAAAAGATCTCCAAGATATTATTTGATAACATTTGACAATTTGATTGCTATTTTTTTAAAAATTTTTGTAAAAAATGTAACGAGTCTTTTTTCTTTAAATTGTTTCAATCGATTTCTTATTCATGATTGATTATTTCATCATTTTAATTTTCTTTCCTATTATCTTTTTGTTATCCTATATTACTTCGAAATTTTTATTGAGATATAATTATGGTCCATTCACCAAAATGATAACGATCTTAGCATTTGTGGGTGTTGCTGTACATGAAATAAGCCATTTCATTGCTTGTGTCATAGTTGGTGTGCGCCCTAGAAAAATTGGGATAAAATTTAGGAGTGAAATAACACATGAGGCTGCACCACATGGATACGTTGATCATTCTACTCATAACATAACCTTTTTGCAAAATGCTTTCATTGCTTTAGCACCGCTCTTCATTTCCACGTGGTTATTCTTTTGGTCATTAGATATTGCATTAAATCCAATTTTTAATCCATTTTTCAGAATAATTATGGGTTTTATTTGTTTATCATTGATTTTGGGTGCCGCTCCATCTAGTCAAGATTTTCGCACTATCTGGGTTATCTTTAAGAGGGATACTAAATATTCTATCTACCAGATTATCCTTATCTTCAGCTCAGCTTTCCTTGTTTGGATGATCTTATTTTTATTAAAGATTGTTCTGTTTATAGATTTAATATATTATGTTTTAGTAGGAATCTCCTATTATCCTGTAAAATATTTTTTTATAGCATTGAGAAGGATGTTCTATTTAGTCATGAAAAGAAAGAATAAAAATTTGAATTACCACCAATTCATTCGTAAAAAATTCAGACCTACAAAACCAAATAAACTCGGTATTGAAGAAGCTCATTGGTAGGAAATAAAACATATTGATTAATATCCATATACTTTTAGTTCCACAAACTCTTTTTTAAGTTCATTTATTTCAGTGCATCGATCAACCTCAACACACGAAAAACAAGGGCTGTCAACCCAAAAATAAGCTTTTTGATTCTTATTATGTATAATTAATATAGGCAAGTTTCTAACAGGACATATCAGTGCTGAATTAGCAATTTTTCCCCTCTTTGGTAAGGGATAAGAAAGGCCACAAATTTCACATTTGGCAAAACGCTTGTAATTCTTTGTTTTAAAAATAGAGACCGAACAATCACAGTTAGGGCATATTCCTATTTCTTCTAATTTTCTCAATCATGATCACTTCTCATAATTCATTAAAGAATGAATTTAATCATAATATTTAAAGAAAAAATTAATTCAATCATTTCTGTTTAAGAGGCAATCCAATATAACTTTCTTTACGGTAGTGCTTTAATAGCGCAAAAGCACTCCCGATCAAGCTTCCCACGAAAATAATTGAACCGATTAGCCATTCTTGAGGTAATTTTATATTCTCATCATTTAGTTTTATCTCATTTGTTCCTGATGATTCAGAACTTTTTGAATCAGTTTCATTGACATCTGAAATTTCACTAATTTGATAATCCTCCATGACAGCAAGGGCAATGTTCACGTATTGTACACTACTGAGATAAATCGTAATGTCAATATCGTACGTACCCTCCATGGCTGTTCCAAATTCAAATGAATTATATTCTAGGATGTTTGCTAAAATATCATGATCATAAATCGTGAAGACATTATCCTCAGGATCCGTAATGGTATAATCAAGTCTTACTTCTTCATTTATTATTTTTTTAGAGATGGCAGAAACGCGAGCAATACAAAAAGTATACATGTGATCAGTTTCTAATTGAATTGAACGAGAATAAGTTGTGAGATCAGAAAAACATCTCAATTTATATAAAATAGGATCTTTAATCTCTAACATATCATAAAGGCATTTTAGACCTTGAGTTATTTTAATATACAAATTGAAGTTATCCTCACTTTCTGCTGTCAAAGTAATATTATGATTACCAGATTCCGTGGCGCCGAAAGGAATTTCAAAATACCTTCCAAATTCTGGATCATGGAACATTTCACTTTCAAAAATATCAAATCTACGACTTTCAGTGTCCCACACTGTAATTTTCATTGAAGAGCAATTGTGAGGAGTCACTAATTCAATGTAAATATGATACATGTATTCACCTTTTAGATAAAGGTCAAAAGTAACATAATCAGAAGGAGCTGTTAAAGTAAAGACTTTATCAGGTAATTCTAAATCTTCAGAGTCATCTGCATTATTTAATGGAACACCATCCGTATCATGAATTTGTTTAGATTTCAAATTTTCACTTCCTAGATTTTCTTTTCCTTGGAATATGTAAAGATTCTGATTGTATCCAGTAGCATGACTGACTATTACAATGGTCAGCACGGAAATGCTAATTAAAAGGATTAACATTTTTGATTTCTTAATTTTAAACACCTTGTTTCTTTGATTTTATTTAAAAATGAACTAAAAAGGAATTAGATTAGATTTATTTAAATAAAAAACTCATTCTTGACCTTAAAGTACTAATCTACTGAAATTTTTTATTTATAAATATTGAACTTATATTTTACCCATGGTATTATGTGACTATTTTCAAAGGATTGGAGAAGCTATTGAATTTTTAATTGCTTTAGGATCCGTAGTGGGATTTATGGGATTAATTTTGGGATTAATTTTTCTCCTTTTTCCCATTGGTGGAGATAGAAGCCGCATAACGATGTTAGGTATCGTCATCGTTTCTATAATTTTAATAGCTCTCTGTGGCCTCCACACAGGAACAAAATACTTTCATCTTCATTAATATAGTCATTTACTGCTTATTATTCAATTACAACTTAGTAATAAATAGAATAGTACATTAATAATAACCTTGAGGTACTTCTTTCCCTGATGCTCCGCTTCCTGCTGTTGCGGGATTCAAAAAATATCCGGCAAAAGTTAATAGCATGACTCCCCCAATCATAGTAATGATTCCAATTAGCGGACGCTTACAAACAAGTGATAATATCCCTGCAAGTATGAATATAAAACCCATGTATGTTAAAATTATCCCAATTGTATGATACATTTTTGAGAATAATATGCTAAAATCATATCTCAAGGTGCTTCCAAAAATAGGAAAAAAAATTGTTATGAAGATCACCAATCCGAAAAAGAATAAATATATCAATGGAGTTTTTTCTTTTTTTTCTTCATCAGACATTTTTCTCAGAAGTGGTACGAGATCTTCTTTTAAGATATTATGGGTTCCATGTATTTAAATAAAAAATCAAGAAAATTATTTTTCTTTATAAATATCGAGATCATGACTTATTTAACGGATTAAATCTACAAGATCAATTACATGATTCAGAAAGAAAATGTCTGATACGATTAAAATAAATTTGAAACAAGTTAGTTTTGAACCAAATATCAATTTTACTTATAAGCGAATTAGGAGTGAATTAATAAATTTTTTAACAAGAAATTATAGTCTCGTGGATGATAATCATGATATCATTAGCATTTTGGATTTAAGAGTAGTAGAGTTCCCAAGATTGATTGAAATACCCGAATTAATCGCTTCTAACATCATTCAAAAATTTCTGAATGATTTGAAAATATTAAAAAGATTTTTTGGATATTGCAAGTTGAAACACGACCCTACAAATCTTTCAAAAATGGTTAATTTTTACCTGCATAAAATCCATAGAATTGCTCCTGTTTTCAATTTCAAGAGAGCAAAAATCAATTTAAAATCTCTCTACTTATTATTTTCCAAGAAAAATTTTTGGCCTCAAATATCCACTCAATTAGCTATTATAATTTATATAACTGATAAGCTGGATAAGAATTTTTCAAAAAATGAAAAATTGATGCAGAAAAACATCAGATTGTTGTGTAATTGCTCTGCGTATGCATTTCATAGGACCAGAAAAAAATTAGAAATAGATGAAATAATTCGAAAATGATTGAATCTCATTTTGATAAGAATTCGATAATAATCTTATTTATCTCATGAGGTTTTTCTAAAATAGATTGATGTGCTGCTTTCTCAATAACGATAAATCGGCTATTTGGTATTAATTTATGAATCTTTTTATTCGCACTTACAGGACAAGATTTATCTTTTTCCGCAGCAATAATTAAAACCTCATTCTTAATTTCATTTAATCTTTCATAAGTATTATGCATTGCAATTGCATGAGCTTGTTTAGCCAAATCAGTAGGAGTTGGACCGTGCTTTATTTTTTCATCTATAAGGTCTTCAACAGACCATATTCCGTGAAACTTCCTCTTAGGGTCTTCTCTCATCATTTTCCAAAAATTACGTGAATAACTTGCCTTTGCACCTTTAATAAATGCATTTAAAGGATCATTTTCAATTGCCTTTTGGCCAGCAATTGCACTTTTTTTCTGAATCTTTTCATAATCATCTGTTGGTTCTCCTGGTGGTTTGATACCAGCAAAAGTGTTGATTAAAACCATCTTTCTGACCCTGTCTGGATAAAGTATGATGAGATTTTGAGCTATCATCCCCCCCATTGAATGTCCTATTATATGAGCTTTCTCAATTTCTAAAAAATCCATTAAACCAACAACATCAGACGCGAAAATTTCCATTGTGTATTCTCCATTAGGACGATCTGATCTTCCAGCACCTCTGTTATCCATCCTTATTAATTTAAAATGCTTGGACAATTCTCCCACTTGAGCGCGCCAATGCTCTTTTCTATCACTAAATCCGTGGAGCAAGAAAACGGGGTCTCCTTCACCATGAATGTCATAGCAAATTTTTATGCCATTCACATCAGCAAATAAGTCGGTCATTACATTTCACTTCTTTTGATTGTATTTAGTAAAATAAATAGTCTTAAATTTAGTTTTCCAAAAAATCTAAAATCATTTGGTTAAATTCGTTTGCATTAGATAAATGGCAATAATGGCCCGACTTTTCAATGACTTTCAATTGACTATTTGGCATCAATTCATTCATTTGTTGCATGGTTATTTTTGGAGTGAGCCGATCATGAGACGCCGTAATTAACAATGTTTCATGTTTAATTTCGCTTAATCTATTAAAAGTATCGTGTTTTTTGATGCTGTGCCATTGATTTCTAATATCTTGAGCACGTGGCGGATTAATTGCATCTTCCTTGATCAAATCTCTTGGACTCCAGACTCCAAAAAATTTCTTATCTGGATTAGATTTCATTTCCTTTCGAAATTTCTGATGAAATAAAAATCTGCTTTTCTGCCAGAAAGTCTTTATTGGCTCTAATTTTGACTTCTGTAGCTCTTCAATATTATTTTGTATCATTAGATCAATGCCTTCTTCATCTGGGAATCGAGGAGAGGTGGTTATTAGAATCAATTTATCCACGTATTGAGGATACATCAACACGAAATGCTGAGCTACCATTCCTCCCATGGATCTCCCTGCAATGTGAGCTTTTTCGATTTTGAGCTTATCCATTAATCCTTTTATGTCATTAACAAACATTTCCATGGTATATGGAAAATTTGGACGATCTGACTTACCAGTTCCTCTAAGATCCAAGGCTATTATCTTAAATCTATTCGATAACGCTTTGATTTGAGCAATCCAGGTTTCTTTTTTAGCCCCCACGCCATGGATCAATATCAAGGGATATCCATCACCTTTTGCTTCATAACATATCTTTATTCCATTAACCTCGGTAAAATTTTCGGTCATGTTTAATCCTTTTCTTTAACCTTATAATTTAGGTAGCTTAATCATGATTCTTAAAAAAGTTTTATTTTATGTTTTCATTTTGAGTTTGATAACGTTTTTATGAACCTTTAACGTAATACTATACATTATGAATGAAAAACAATCCTCTAAAAAGGATATAATGCAAAGGTTTAAGGATAAAGTTGAAGAGTTGAAAACCACTTTACCTCCTGAAGGCAAAAGCTTTGGCAATAGTTGCGCAGCACATACTCTTAACAATATATTAGACGTGTTAGATTCCAAAGACCTTGAGAAAGTTTATTATAATAATCTCGCGATACCTTTTAGTGGTTTCGGTTCTTATATAAATGATAAAGGATGGAAAGGTCCGTGTGGGGTGGTTTCTGCTGGTATAGCTGCTATTGGAATAATTATGGGTGGTCAAGAAAGAACGAGGTCTAAAGAAGTTCCACTCGTGTTTACAAAAGCTATACAATTTGCTGACAAATTTGAAAAAGAATTTGGTTCTGTATGCTGTCACGAAATATGCGGATTTGATTTAACAAAAGAATATCAGAAATATAAGGAAGCAAATATTTGGGAAAAGAAATGTTGTGATCTTATATATTTTACCATCAAGACTGTCAGTAAATTAACTCGAAAAGATTTAAAAGCAAAATGGAACTAAAAGAAGAAGGATAATAATGTTCACCTGATACATATAGGAAAGCCACAATATTCACAATTGCCGTCTTGATCTATCTTCAATTCCCGAACGCCAAAACCTGACCTCTTAATTACTATATTAGCACAATTTGGACAAGTAGTATTTTCAAATTCATGGTCTTCAACGTTTCCTAAATAAACAAATTTTAGACCCACTTTTTTAGCAATTTCATGGGCGTTATTTAAGAATTTCATGGGGGTCTCATTGGAGAGGTTATATTGATAGGATTTATAATGGGGCATGAATCTTGTCATGTGAAATGGAGTATAAGCACCTAAATCATTTAAAATTCTCTCAGCTATTTTCTTCACGACCGTTTCATCAGTGTTGAATTTTTGAATCAATAAAGTGGTAATTTCCACATGCACCCCCATTTTTTTTGCCATTTTAGCATTACGCCATACCCTTTCAATGTCAGCTCCACAATATTGTTCGACCATGCTCGCATCTCCTTTTATATCAATGTTAATTGCATCTAACCCCGCTTTAATGAGGTCTTTTAGGACGTTTTCAGTCATGTACCCATTTGACACGTAGGTATTGTATAATCCTTCTTTATTAGCTAATTTGAAAACATCGAGAGAATACTCAAAAAGCAATGTAGGCTCATTAAATGAAATGGAGGTCCCTTGGCAATTATTTTTTTTAGCAATCTGTATGAACTTTTCAGGAGATAAATATTCTTTTTCTTTCTGGATTTTTTCTAAAACGGAACCTTCAGGATGGGATAAATGATGGTTTTGGCACCAAAAACAATCAAAATTACATCCATATGTTCCCACAGTCATAGCTACTGAACCAGGATAAAAATGAAATAATGGCTTTTTTTCTATTGGATTGAATGAAAGAGCAGGGGCACACCCATATACAATTGAATAGATCTCATTATTCAAGTTCATTCGGGTTCCGCAAATCCCACTTTTACCCTCAGATATTTTACATCTTCTTTCGCAGGTGAGGCACTGTGATAAATTTTTATTAATTTTTTGTTGATATTTTCCTTTTTTAATAAAATCTTTCCTTATTAACTCCATATTCATCAATCTGGGCGCCTAAGAATTCTTCCAGGACGTTTTCTGTTTTGCTCATTGTTTTCCACTACTATAATACCATTAACAATAACATGATGAATTCCCTCTGGAAACTGGTGAGGATTCTCATAAGTGGCCTTATCAATCACGGTTTCAGGGTTGAAAATTACGATATCAGCGCACATGCTTTCTCTTACCAAGCCTCGATTTTTTAATCTTAATTTCTGAGAAGGAAATGAAGTCATTCTGCGAATCGCATCCTCTAAGGTTAAAACTTTCTCTTCTCGAACATATTTTCCCAGAATTCGTGGATAGGTGCCATAGAATCGAGGATGATACGCTCCCAAAGCGGGTAAATTAGGAATACCCGCTCCATCAGTTCCGAACATTTGATACCGGCTGGTCATAATTCGACGGATGTCTTCCTCACCCTGGACAGCAGATGTGACATTAGGATCATCAAGTAATAGTTTAAAATAGGTCTCCCAATCATCCTTATATCCTTTTATTCGCGTAATTTCTGAAATGTTTCTTCCTATCACATCTTTCCATTTCTCTGTGGGAGCTGAAACTATAAATATTCTATCAAATCCGTCATTATATATTATATTTTCCCAATTATATGAATCATTTATTATGTCATTTTTGATGCGTTTCTTGATATCAGGATCACGTAACTTGTTTTTTAGTTGTTCTTCAGTTCCTTCTCTAATCCAAGGAGGAAGCGTCGCCGATAAATTTAACATCCCTCTATTATATGGATATTGATCGCAAGCTATACTAATCCCTTCTTCATTTGCTTCTTCAATTAACTTAAGTGTCTCTTTACTTTTACCCCAATAAATCTTTCCTGCAATTTTATGATGTGCTATTTGTCCTCCATCGCAGCCAGATTCCCTTACAATCTCTATTGCTTCTTTAACAGCATCAATTACATTTCTACCTTCGCCTCGTATGTGTGAAAAATATAATGCATTATAATCTGCCAAGACTTTAGCCAGTTCAATTAGCTCTTCAGTCTTTGCATATATTTGAGGCGCATATATCAGCCCCGTACTCATTCCAAATGCCCCTGCTTCCAGCGCTTCTCTTAAATATCCTTTCATTTTTCTTAGTTCTTCATTAGTTGGTACTCGATTTTCATATGCAGCTCCTCCGGCAATTCTTATATTATTATATCCAACAACAGGAATTAAATTAATAGCACATTTATTTTTTTCCAGCGCTTTTAAATATTCTTTATAAGCGTGCCAAGGAAGCTCGATGTTCATAGAACCTAATCCAGCCATTTTTAATATATGATTTAAAGCCTCTTTTTCTTTTCCTTTTGGAATAGGGGCGGCTCCATCTCCACACATTCCAATCACGCATGTCGTAATACCTTGACGAATGAAAGATGCGACTCGTGTGAATTGGTGTCCTAATAATAAACCATAATCCGTATGAGAATGCATATCTATAAAGCCTGGGCACACAATCAAATCCGAAGCATCAATTATCTTATCGGCATCCTCTCGTAAATCTCGTTTTATGACTTGTATTATTTCGTCACCAATTCCAATATCTCCTATATACCAAGGATTGCCCGTGCCATCTATAATTTTTCCATTTTTAATAATAATGTCTAAACCCACTTAAATAACACCTAATTCGATCTTTGAATAACTTATATCAATTTTTTCTTGTCTAGAACTATAAAAATATTTATAAAGATTTTAATGAAATATTTCCTTATTAATTCCATTTTCATCAATCTGGTCGCCTAAGAATCTTTCCAGGGCGCTTTCTACTTTGCTTGTTATCTTCCACTACTAAAACGCCATTAACAATGACATGAGGTATTCCTTCTGGAAACTGGTGAGGATTCTCATAAGTGGCCTTATCAATAATTTTTGTAGGATTAAAGATAACAATGTCTGCCCACATTCCCTCTCTTAACAAACCTCTGTCTTTTAAGCCTAATTTTTGGGCTGGGAACGATGTCATTTTTCGAATTGCATTTTCTATGGTTAAAACATTTTTTTCTCTGACATACCTACCCAGAATTCTAGGATAAGTTCCATAAAAACGCGGGTGAAAAGTACCTAGAGCAGGTATGTTAGGAATCCCTGCACCATCCGTTCCAAACATTTGATAACGATTCGTCATTATACGAATGATATCCTCTTCACCCATGCATTCAGTAGTGATTAGAGGATCATCAAGTAATAAATCAAAATAGGTTTCCCAATCATCTTTATAGCCTTTTATTTTACTTATGTCTGAGATATTTTTTCCCATGACATCCTTCCACTTTTCACTAGATCTGGACACTATATAAATTCTTTCAAATCCATTATCATGGACCATGTTTTCCCAATCTTCTAGATCGTCGATTATATCTTTTTTGATGCGTTTTCTGACTTCGGGATCCTGCAATCGTTTCTTTAAATCTTTAGTGGTTCCTTCTCTTGTCCAAGGAGGGAGTGATGCTGATAAGTTACACATGGATCTATCGTATGGATATTGGTCAAATGTGATATTGATTCCTTTTTCATTTGCTTTTTCGATTAATTTCAATGTATCCTTACTTTTTCCCCAGTAAATTTTTCCGGAAATTTTATGATGTGCGATTTGCCCACCATTGCAGTTAGACCTATTTACAATTTCTATAGCTTCTTGAACTGCATCTATGGACTTTTTCCCTTCACCTCTAATATGGCTGAAATATATCCCGTTATATTCACTTAATACTTTCGCAAGTTCAATTAGTTCTTCAGTCTTTGCATAAATCTGAGGAGCATATATAAGACCCGTACTCAACCCAAATGCGCCAGCTTCCAAAGCTTCTCTTAAATATCCTTTCATGCGGTCTAACTCATCCAAGGTTGGCTCTCGATCCTCAAAGCCCGCTCCTCCAGCAATTCTTAAATTACTATAACCGACAACACATGCTAAATTAATTGCACACTTATTCCTTTTCAAGGTCTCGATGTATTCACCATAAGAACTCCATGGGATATTTATATCCATGGACAAACCGGTTATTTTCATCAGATAATTTATAACTTCATCTTTATCTATCTCTGGAATTGGAGCCAATCCATCCCCACACATGCCAATAGTACAAGTGGTGATTCCCTGTCGGATGAAGGAAGCGACTCTAGTAAATTGATGACCCAAGACTAAAGCATAATCCGTATGCGAATGCATGTCAATGAAACCAGGACAGACAATCATACCATTAGCATCGATGATTTTATCGGTATTTTCTGTTAAAATTTTTTTAATTTTTACTATAAATCCATCTTTTATTCCAATATCTCCTTTATACCAGGGATTTCCCGTCCCGTCTATAATTTTACCATTCTTTATAATAATATCAAAACTCATTAAATATCCCCTACTTTGATATCTGAATCAAATTTATTAATTTTTTTTAATCTTGAATTATATAAATAAAATATCCAAAAGAAATAATTGTGGAAATTATTTTAAACTTCTTGTACCACCAAAGTTTCCATCGGCAAATACATGTTTAGTAATTCGCTAAATTTTAAATCGTCTGGTACAACCTTTCCTCTGATGAGAAACTCCAATTTTTTCATGCGATCTACATCCCATTCAAATTCATTTAAAATATAAGGTTTTAGTTTACCAAATTCAATATCTTTATCCAACATGTACTCATCAATTAATTTTTCAATATCTTGAATGCTAACCATTTTTTAGATATCCTCTTGGAAGATTTGTTTCTTATAATACCCATTTAGTTTATTTACTCTATATGAAAAGTTAGGTTTAAGAATATATAAATTCATGAGAATTATAACCTCATTGCTTTATCTCGTTTTCATGATCGGCATTAATAATTGAAATAATTTTGAATATAATTTCCTCATCAATGAAATTTCAAACAATAATCGTATTAGTCTTAATAATCTATGCTTTTTGGGCCTAAAGGTGCTTCTTTTTTTATCATAAGTAATCTTTCTTATGAAGAAATTCTTCTGAAACGTTGAAATTAATAATTGATAAGTTATTATGGAAATAATATCCCAAGCCCTCCTTTTATGATCAATTGGGTAATTCAATTTCTCTCCCATGGCCATTCGCACGACTTCAATGATATGAAAAAGCTCTATCTTGCTGCCCAAGAGTTCCTTGCTAGCCCATAAAAGGTATATGCACCCTCCACAGTAAGATATTAAAGCTTTAGCTCCTGTTTCTTCTGCTTCTTGAAATTTTTTGGCGCCCTGAGAAATAATGTCAAATGGTATGGCCATATTCTTAACCCATGAAGCACCCGCTCCAAAACCACAACATAAAGAATCCTTTCTATTATGTTTCATTTCAATTAGTTCGCAACCACATTTGTTCAATATTTTTCTCGGCTCTTCCCAGTATTTACCCCCAAGGGCTTTAGAATAGCAATTATCGTGGACAGTCACGCTGATATCCAATTTTTTCGTTAATTCGATCTCACCTTCGTCAATTTTATCCAATATCCATTCATGAAAATTAATAAAATTCTGGGAATGTTGAACCCCCAT
>SDNN01000101.1 GCA_004524425.1 Promethearchaeota archaeon | reverse complement strand
TCCTTCTTGTTTCGCTAATGCTAAACCCTTGTCAGTACATCTTGTTGCTGCGTTTACATCTTTCAAATTATAAAACAAATCGGTCGCAAATCTATATTTTTCAATCAAAGAAATGTTGGAATAGAACGGTTGGATCCATTGACCAAAATCTGGTATTTCACCGTCAGATTTTAGGATCTTAGATTCGTCGAATAACGTGTTTGGTAATAATAAGCTCCATAGATGGTCTCTTATGAATATATTGGTATGGACATTGATCAAAAAAACTTCAATATCTCCTTGCGATCTTATCTCAGCTAATGCTTCATGCAATTTTGAGATTTGATTCTGATTTTCTATCGGTCCTTTGGGCTTTACTTTTCTTATTGTAATTTGATCACTACTAGTATGTTCAACCCAGATTAATCGTGAGAGGAATGGAAGTTCTTTTAACATGGGACCAATATCAAAATCATCGCTTCCTGAATACCCCATCACGATTAATGTTCGATTTTTCATTAGGTTATAAATTGCAGGTTTTTTATAAGGTTCAATGGCAAAGGTAGTTCCTTCTTCGCGCTCCCTTCCCAATGCGCTAATGGTAGTTATGAGCGAATCTTGAGTGTCCTGTCCTGTAATAAAATTACGTTTTGAGCCATGAATTTTAAAGATGGGATATTTTCCCGCATTTAATAATATGTCCGGGTCTTGAAAGGACAAGAAATCTTCCTTGGTAATTATTGGATATATATTAAAATGTAGATTTTCAGGAAGGATGTCAATCAAGGCATTTTCAATTAAATAATCAAAATTTGTGGTAATAACATGATGCCCCATCTTGATCAAATGTGCGAGAAAAAAATGAATTAAATTAGGAAGGTCAACGATTTCCAGATAATCCATGAATTTCAAATCCTCATCATGAATATCCTGGATCTTTTCTACAACTAATTCATACCTTAACCCGTCTAAGCCGAGTAAGTTATTCACTTCCTCTGGCGGCGCACAATAGGTCAACAAATCCCTTACGATATCCCTTGCTGAAGGCATGTTTGTAGGGGCATCCATTGAAATTCCTGCGCCGGCTAAAAATGTATATTTTTCTCCTAGAAGGAATAAATCCTCTATACTTCCATCAAAATCTTCAAATATGGAATAATGACTCATCTTATCTTAGCAATGCACTAAATTTTAGAAAGAATATTATGAAAATATTTGTGAACTATTTAAAATTATTTTTTATCTTGGATTAATGGATTTTGCTTAAAAATAAGTTTTTAAAAAATTAATATTTTTTAATTAATATAAGAATATAGTGTAAAAAAGTCTCAAATAAAAAAAGTAGGAACCCAACTTGAATAAAGAAGAATTAAACGAAAATATTAAAAATAATCCCGATGAGTTAAATTCCTTAAGTGGTTTTGAAATAATCTGTGAAGCATTAGTCTACAAAATATATGACATGTTCGGTAGAAACGGCTTGCTTTCCCTTCTCTACCAAATCGGAAAAGGACCTGGAGAAACAATCGCAAAGAGAATTAAAGAAAAATATAATAAAGATAAATTCGAGATATTAGAAGCCATGAACATTCTTCTTACTGAATTGAAGGAGTATTATTCAGTCCAAATTCGAGATATTGAAGAAAACGATGAAATGATGCGATTAGTCATTGAAAATCGATGTTTTCTTAGGAATCCCATCAAACATCGGCCAAAACTTCAGTTCGGAAAAAGCTTATGTAGGGTTAATAAAGGTTACTTTGAGTGTGCGTTAAATGATTTGCTCGGAGATAACGTTAAAAAAATTGAAATTAATTTCTTGGGAAATGATGATGAGAAAGACAAATGCATAGAAGAGTTAAAATTTTACTATAATAATTCCAATCCTTAAATCACTTATTTGAATAATAGCAGTAACTTTTTAATATTTAAGTAAAAATAAGTAGAAAAATAAAAATTTTAATTATTGAGTGGCCGCAATACATTCAGGATTCATTTGGCAAAATCTTATAGCATTATATAAATCTTGCTCTCCTACAAAACCTATAATATGGTCATCTTCTTCTCTAACGATTACGACGTGAGGTAGCGTCTTCATCTCAACTAACTTTTTCAATGCATCCTTTCCCGTGCTCTCTAAATAAATAGATGGAAATTCAGAGAGACTTCGCAAATAATCGCCGATTTTTAAATAAGGTCTTTGTTCAGCAGCAATTTTTTTCAAGTCTTCCAAATGAATTATGCCTATTATATTTCCTTCTTGACTTACCGGAAAATATACTCTCTTATAAATCATGAAATATTTCCGAATGGCCTCATCAATGTTAGTATCGTATGGAATGCTTAATTGTGGAGCTCCCATGATATCCCTAATATTTATATTTGAAAGGGTTACCTCATTAACTGTCTGGATGTATGACTTTTTCGCCGAATTATTTAAGAATGAACCAATGAGAATCAACCAGAATCCCCCGAAAAGACCGAACAGAAAAATCTGAGCAAATCCATAAATCATCAATGAATAACCTATGAAGCTTCCAATTCGCGATGCGGTTTTCGTCGCAGATAATATGTTTCTTCTCCTTTGCCAAAGATAAGCTCTTAGGACTCTACCACCATCCATGGGAAAAGCGGGTAATAAATTAAAAAAACCAAGTCCTATGTTCGAAATGCCAGAATATAAGAGCGTCACTACAATCCATGCGGGAATTGAAAAGGGCATGAATGCATAAAGTGTTAAGAAAATTGCTCCTAAAATGATGGAACTTAAGGGACCAACACCAGAAATGATGAATTCACTTTTTGGGGTACGTGGTTCCTCTTCAATTTTTGAGACTCCACCAAATAGATATAGCTCAATTTCTGAGACTTTTAATCCATAACGATTTGCCATCAGAGAATGAGCTAATTCATGGATTAAAATAGAAAGTAATATTATAATTCCATTAGCAATAGCTACTAAGATGATATCTGTAAAGCTAGCATCAGGTTGGAGACTCGTGAAAAAAACTGACGCATAAAATCCTACTAATCCCACTATAAGTATTGTAGAAAAATGTAGTTTTATTCCAATACCTTTAATTGTACCTAATTTCACTTTTTTTACCTCATAATAGTATAACAAAATCAATGAAAATCTATAAATCGCTAATAGATCATTAAGACAAAAAATAATAAATACACAGCAATCTATTCGATTTCTGATAAAAATAAGCGAAATTAATTATTAATACATTCTGTTTATTTTTACAAAAATAATTCCATTGCATGGTTATTTTTTAAAAACATGTAAAGTTGAAGTCTTTTAAATCAAAACTTCATTTCAAGCTCAACTTGGTTTTGTGATAATCCACTTACTTACTTCAAAATTAGTAAAATGATTTCTCATTTGGATCATTGATTTTTAATTTTTGATAATAAAAAAGTTAAAGATTAAAATGAATTTATGATTATTTTACATACCAATACAAATATATTAGAAATAAAAACTCCTAAGAGAGGATGAATTATTTATGGCTGATGTTAAAAATATTGTTATGATTGGAGCAGGTTTAATGGGACATAATATCGCACAAGTCTGTCTCATGGCTGGTTATAACGTGACCTTAGTTGACATTAAAGATGAATTCGTTGATAAAGGAGCAGCAATGATAAAAGAAGGATTAGAAAAGCTTGAACAAAAAGGAAAATTGGGTGAAGGCAAATCTGTGTCAAGCATTATGGGCAATTTAAAAAAAAGTACTGATAATGCTGCGGCAGTTAAAGATGCAGATTTCGTGATTGAGGCAGTCATCGAAAAGATGGACATCAAAAAGCAAGTCTTTAAAACGTGTGATGATAACGCCCCGGCACATTGTATTTTGGCCACTAATACTTCTACCATGAGCATAACGGAAATCGCCACCGCAACAAGCAGGCAAGACAAAGTCATTGGAATGCACTTTTTCAATCCCCCCATCCTAATGCGTTGTATAGAAGTCATATCAGGTGAGAAAAGTTCTGAAGAAAGCATGCAAATTGGAATGGATGTTGCTGAGAGCTTACCTTGCCTTAAAGGCAAGAGATATGTTGCTAAAGTGTTAAAAGACAGACCTGGTTTCATCGTTAATAGACTAAATGCTCCGGTACAGATTTATTTAAGTTGGGTTTTCGACCAAGCAAAAGAAAAAGGAATTCCATGGGAACAAATAGATGCTGATGCTGCTGGCTTAATGCCAATGGGACCCTGTGAATTAAGTGATTACGTGGGAATTGATACGATGTATCACGTCATGACTTATTATTCTCAAACGCTTTCCCCAGATTTTAAACCTGGAAAAGTCCTAACTGAAATGTATGAAAGTAATAAGCTGGGTAGAAAGACAGGACAGGGCTTTTTTGATTGGTCTGGCGGAAGACCCGATATTGATAAGAGCAAGAAAGCTGGCCTGTTTGAGGTTGAGAATTCAATGGCAATAATGTTAAATGAAGGCTGCCGTATCCTGGAAGAAGGCGTGGCAAGTGGATATAAAATAATTGATGATGCAAACATGGCAGGCATGAATACTCCCGGTCCTTTTGGTGCTGGTAAAAAGAACTATGAAAAATGGTCTAAAATGTTGGAAGAATTAGCAGATAAGACCGGTAAAGATTATCTCAGACCAATTGACCTCATGAAATCTGGCGGATTCAGCAAGATGCGCAAATAAAGTACTATAAAACAATTTTAATCTATTTTTCTTTTTTTCTTATTGTTCTTAATAAATGGATAATTTCAAATTGAAAGTGCAAAATTTAATACAAATTGAAAAAAAATTTGAAAATTTTTAATTAAAACAAAAATATTACTAATTATCCAGAATCTGAAGATTTAATGTATAAAAAATCAAAAAATAATAATAAATTAAGAGGATTTGGTTAAAATGTCCGAGGATGTAAAGTTTGAACATTTAAAAATTGAATGGCCAACAAAAGAAGATGAACAAGGAAACGTTGTAAGAGAAGGCACTATTGATGGAAATTATGCGGTAATTTCAATCAATCGACCTGATCGATTAAATGCGTTAACAGAGCAGACGGTAAATGAAATTGCTGAAGCTCTTAGAATAATGGAATTAGATGGGTCTGTACGAGCTGTCGTCTTACGTGGAACGAAGGATTTCACCAAAAAACCTGCCTTTTCTGCTGGAGCCGATTTAGCGGCTGCTTTTCATAAAGAACTGAAGCCTAACATACCCATGCACATGGCAATCGCAATGAGAGTTAGACATCGTGATTATGATGAGATTGAACAATTTTCCAAGCCACTGATCGCAGCAGTAGACGGTTTTGCCTTAGGAGGCGGTTGTGAATTGGTTTTGGCATGTGATATAGTAATAGCTAGTGATAGAGCTATTTTTGGCTTACCAGAAATCAATCGGGGGATTCTTCCCGCTAATGGTGGAATCACACGAATGGCTTCAAGAATAGGCCTTAATAGAGCGATGCGTGTCGCTTATTTTGGCGAGCAATATGATGCTAAAACAATGCTTGATTGGGGCTTAGTTTCTTGGATGGCACCTGCAGGCGAAGAATTTGAAAAACTCGTTACTGAGAAAGCAAAATGGTTAGGTGCTGCTCCAACGACCGCTCTGTTCATAATTAAAAAATGCATAAAATTCGGCACTCGATATGAAGAATTAGGCTTAATGATGGAGCAATTAGGCTTTGGGGTCAATAGTGCATCGTTTGACTCCAAAGAAGGTATCATGGCTTTTAATAGAAAAGTCAAGTGTCCTGTTTGTAAGGGTAAAGGTAAACTAGAAGATGGCACGCAGTGCCCAAACTGTAAAGGTAGACGTAAGATAAAAGATACGCCTCATTTTAAAGGAATTTAATTTCCATTAAAAAAAATTATATTTTTCTAAATTTCAATATTTTTTTTTTAACTTGTTCTTTTCTGAATACCGTTATAAAAAGTAATAAATAGTATTTTTTTTTTAAATTGGTTAGATGAAAAAGATTGAAATAATTGAAGAAATCAACGAGAAAAATCTGTTCCTAAGAAAAATATCCTTAGATGATGTTCTTTTTTTTTATGAGAGTCTGAGTTCTAAGGAAAACAATATTACAAAATTTTTGTCTTTAGGACCTGTATTATCTAAAGATCATGCTAAGAAGATAATAAAAAACTATTTAGATTATTGGAAAAAGCATTCCCAGTTTAATTACATTATTGAAATAAGAAATATGAAAGATGATGTTGAGCAGGTAAAAAAAGCTGGTTCAATAAGTATATGGGGTATAAGTTGGCTTCATCAGCGAGCACAAATCGGAATCTGGCTTAATTCTAAATACTGGAATCAAGGATTAGCAAAGAAAGCCTTAAATCTCATAAAAATTATAAGTTTTAATCATTTAAAATTGAATAGACTTGAGGCGTATATCGCATTAAAAAATTCTAAATCAATAAAACTTTTTAAAACCTGTGGATTCATCCAGGAAGGAGTTTTGAGGCAATATCTTAATTTAAAAGGAACTTTTAAGGATGCTGTGCTTTTATGTTGCTTAAAAAATGCTGAATGGCAAGAATGAGATCTTTAATTGGTTTGAAATTCCATTTTACTTTTAAGTTAAATATCTTCACGAACTAAATTTTTATATTTTCGAAAAAATGATCTATTAATACTAAATTTATATTTAGATAAAAAATCAAAGTGAATAAACATGACAAGAAGACGTGGCGATGTTTCAAATGCCGGCATTGTAAGATTATTAGCTGGTATTGGAGCAATCATATTCTTGATTCTAGCAATTTTCAGTTTCATGGGCTTTTCTGCAAATGCCATCATTTGCGGACTTCTCCTACTCGTTGTTGGCTTAATTGTCTTAATAAGTTGCTTCGGTTCATACCGAAGTGGAATACCCTTTAGTGCGGTTTTCATACTCGTGATGGGTATCGTAGGGATAATTATTGGCTGGTTATGCGGGGGAATTTTTGGAATTATTGCCGGAATTCTAATTTTTGTTGCTGGAATTGTTGGATTATTATAATCAAATTACCATCTTTTTTTTTTACATATATTTTTTTATGTTTTTAAACCTGATAGTATCGTTTTTAATTTTTATAATGAAGGATTAAATCATCAATGAGAGATCTAAAGACTCAATTATTTGAGTAAACTTTTGAAAAGGGGTGATGTTTCCCTGAAAATTTTTAATGTATTGATGGTATTCTTTCCAAAAACGCCTGTAAATTATTGACAATAGCTCTTTACAAGTTTCGAGAGGGATCTTTGAATTAGCTCTTCCGAGGATGTAGAAATCATATTCCTTATTTTGATATATGACATAGCGATCATCCCCAACGACCATGTCTTGCACTTCTTTTTGACTCAATTCCATGCTAAATTGTTGAATTGCGATCAAAAATCCCCCCAGCAGATCGTTGTCGATGTTTGATTCGGGAGTATAATTATATAAGCCTACACCGGTAGAAATTGAGTACATCCAAATTTCTTTTATGGGATATAGAGGTTGATGCCGGTTTTGAATAAATTTGAGATCCTTACTACCCTTGTTTTTTTCCTTTTCAAGCTCTTCTTCATAGGCTCTAATTTCTTTCTTGTGAATCGAGCTCAAGGAGTAAATTTTTATGATTTTTTTTAAGATATCAATGACTTCTGAATGATTGATTTTGGAATTTTTAATTAAACCATGAGCCTTGTTTAACTCAACAAGTGCCTGTTCAGTATCACCAACAACCATGTAACATTCAGCTAGCTGGTGATGGAGATGGATGATTGTAAAAATATCCACGAATCGGTACATTTCTTCGTTTTTGAAAAAATTTGCAAGAAATTCTATGTTTTCTTCAAACATTTTCATCTCCATTTGCATTTGAACTGTTCTTCTTAAATTTCTCAAAAATTTATCCTTGAATTTGTTTTCGTTAGCAATCTTCATGGCTCTACGATAATAATCTAAAGCCAGCGTGTCAGCGTGCATTATTTCATGAACATTTCCTATTAATTGGTACATCACAATTAACTTTTCTTCATCCTTGGTGTCTTCCAAAACGTCTACAGATCTTTTGAAAAACGTGAGCGCGTCATCAAGATGAGTTAATGCTTCCTCCCTTTTCAAAATCCCCCAATCCTTGAATTTATTAAAAGCTATCTTGTAATTTATGGCCCCAATGAGGTATAATAATTCAGCTTGTTGGAATCTTGAGCTGGCATCGTCATCAAACTTATTGCTTATATCAAGTGCTTTGATTAAATACTTAAGAGCATCTTCATTTTTTTCAAAATGCTCTAAAATTCTTCCATAGATGGTATAATATTGTAATTTATTGAGATGTTTTGATTTTGAAATATCAATTTTTTCAAAATTTCTTTTGGCATCAGTATAATTTTCATTTTTATAAGCACAAAAAGCTTCCATGAACACGCTTATTTCAAGGAATTTTTCGTGGTTTAATTCATTTGCTAGCACCCTCAATCTCTTAAATTGTTTTTGAGCACTAATGAAATCTTTTTTTTGTGCAAGTATTGAAGCAATCATGTATAACACTTCCATGACTAAATGCTTGTGCTCTTCTTTCTCAAATTTCAAGAGAACTTTTTGTAGAATCGAAAGAGCTTCTCCATAATTCTGAGTTTGAAAAAGTTTTATACCTGCTTTGAAATCATCAAGAGCAACGCTATATGAATAATGCTCGTCCAACGCTAAGGATGATTTACTTTTAGAGAATAACGAGCGGAAACTCAACGATATTTCTTGATAGTATGACTTAATTGAAAATGATTCACTATCATTTCTCATGAAATTTTGTGAAGTTTTAAGTAATGTCTCATTGGAAAGATCCATTTGTTTTTCACTAAGAAAAGATGGAAAAAGGAGTACGATAATAAAGGGTTGCTTGCCTCCTCTTATATCAGGATTTACAAGCGAGTCAAATAAAACTCGTGCCTTTCTATTTATTTTAGTAATCGGAATTGTATAATATGTTCTTTGATATGCTAAATTCGGTTCTTCACCGAAAAATTGATAAAAATTAAAAATACGAACAGATAAATCTTCAATATTTCCTATCGTAGAATTTGGATAAAAATCGATGATTCGTGGTCCATAAAAATCATCCCATAAAGCTAAAAACATGAAAAGATCTGGGATTTTCTTAGTTCTAATCATTTCATTCTGATTGTTTACCATTTCAATTTCTATTCCTTTTAAATTTATTTTATATTGAAATCGTCTATTTCCTCATGAAAATCCAAAAATTTCGAATCATTGCCATTGAATTCCATTATATTATCTCTATATTTATTCCAGAATAGGTGATATATCTTCTTAAGTGTATTTCTAGCAAGATTTAATGATTTGTATGAACTAAATCGCCCCAAGATAAAGAACGGTTTATCACTTTCATGATCCCTGAAAAATGTATAGTTATCTAGACCAATTGTAATTGAATCCATCTTTTTTGAAGTTAAATCAATGCTAAAATTTTGTAATGCTAGTAAAAATCCTCCAAATAATTCCGGATCCACATTCGTTTTAGGAGCATGAGCAAAGAGTTGAGATCCTTCATTTGTAAATATCCAAAATTCTTTAACGTTTTCGAGGAGATTTGATGGGCTTTCTTTTTTTAATTGATTTTTCTGGATTATTTCTTTAATT
>SDNN01000100.1 GCA_004524425.1 Promethearchaeota archaeon | reverse complement strand
TTAGAGATTTTTTCTAAGTCCCTTAATAATTCCCCAGCAACCTCATATTTTTTTAATTTTAAGAGAATTGAGCTTAAGTAAAAATTGCTTTTAATCAGTAATTCACTCTTATCTAATTCTATAAATTTTAAATAAGCTTTTTTTATCAAAAAATAAGAACCTTCATAATCTTCCTTGGAATAATCTTCAAGACCTTTCCTGAAATCTAAAAGTGCTTCTTGAAGCGTATATGTAGGTTTTATGGAAATATCTGCATCTTTTACCAATTCTCGTGACTTAAATTTTTCAAGGATATCTTGATAATGCTTTCTAAAAAGAGCTCCTCCTTCCTTAAAATACTCAGCTCCAATCTCATAAACCGAATTTTTATATTCATGGAGATCTAATTCGGATAAGTAATCGGGAAATAAAAATACAATAATAAATGGATAGTTATGATCTTTTTTTTCCACGAGAGTATCAATATATACTAGCGCTTTTTTATTGATGTTTTTTATCGGGATGACAAAGAAAGTCTTTTTAATTTGATCTACTTCCTCCTCTTTCTGATAAAGGTTCTGAAATGCTGAAAATATCTTAAGAGCAATAAGATCTATATCATGATTCTTGGATACAAACGTAGGATGGTGATCTAGTATACGCACTCCTTTAATTTTATCCCATAAAGCTATAAATGCGGAGATATTTTCATGAGATGTCCCATCTTGATTCATTTTTTTAATACTTTACTAGTAATGATATCTTTAATTTGTTTGTAACTGTCCAAAGCTTCAATGAAATTTCCTTTTTTCAAGGATTCAAAACCATGCTTACTCAAATCATCAATTTGGCTTTTATGTTTCTTAAATTGTGGTTTTTCTAACAATTTATAGTGAAAAATCACCTTATCCTCCTCCATTGTTCCAATATCCCACCTAAAGGATTCTCCCATTTTAATCTTTGTTTTTATTGGTTCCAAACCTTTAGGCTCTTTTATGAAGTGAATATAGTGAGGAGGTATGATATCTTCAAAAATTAATCCGCTTAACTTATTTCCATGAATGTTTTTAAATGATAACATTGCTTCGTATAGACCTTGGATATTCACTTCTTTTAAATTTTGATGAGTTTTTAAGATATTTAACTCATCTCCTACCACAAAAATTATGGTTCTTGAAATCCTACGACGGAGATCATAGCTAATATCAATTCTTTCCTTAGGTTTAAGATTTCTTACTTGCCATTTCAATTCTATTCCCTCTTTCTTAAGGATTTTTTCAGGCAATGTATTGACAGGGTGTTCATTTTTCTTAATTGAAATAATTTCAAAATTGTAAGGAATTAGATCAGTTATAGTGGCTTCTTCGATAACGTCATCAAATCGATTAGTCATTCCAGATTTAACATTATACGGGAGTCCTTCCCCTTCCAATAATAAAATTTCTCTTGGTATTGAACTTTCAATTATTTCTTCTGAGGTTGTTTTTAATAGCACATTATTGATAACTTCATTTTTTATATTTACTCTATTTTCAATTAACAATGTTCCCAATTGCTCAAATTTTTCTTTTTGATTTTCTGACAAAGTCCCTAAAATATCTTTAACGGAAAATTCTTCAAGTAAGGGCAATACATTCTCATCAATTTCGAGCAAATTTCTAATTTCTTTTAATTTATTTTTTAATTCTTCTTGTTGTTTTCTCAAAGCTATTTCTTTTTCTTTGATTTCTTTTTCCAACCCTGCTAATTTATTTGCATATTCTTTCTCAACTTCTTTCATGCCAATAAGCTGGGAAACATCTATAATTTTTTCACAAACCCTCACAGCCGCGCGTAAAAAATCATTTTGCCTATTGAATCTAAACTCATCTTTAAATTTAGCTAATTCAAGATATAGCTTATTATATTTTATTTCTGCCGCGATTATTTCCTCCCTGGTCTCTGATAACTTTGTTTTACATCGTGGTAATTCCTTGTCTTTTATTTCTTTATCAATAGTATCAATTTTTAAGATTGCTTCTTCAAAAATGAATTTATCTTTTAGCGCTAAACTCTCCTCAATCGTTTCATCAACTCTTTCACATATTTCATTATTTTCCTTTTGTTCAGCATGCATTTGCTGATATGATTCCCATTGAGCCTTTATCTCAGGATCTAAAACATTTTCAAGAAGTGGTTCTGCCTTGATCAGAATTTCGTTTGCGGTATCTAAATCATTTTTCTTCAAGAATTTTTGAAAGTTATTGGATATTGAATCTAATTTCTTTGTCAACTTTTCCTGATCCTCAAGGAATTCAATCCATAACTCTCTATCTTTAATTAAAAGTTCTCTAATTTGAGGATGTGAGGGTAATTCGTAATTTTGCCCGTATTTTTCCTTAAAATCCTTGATGAGTTCATGGGCTTTTATTATTTCTTTCTTTTTCAACAAGCTTTCATATTCTTCTCTTATTATCTTAAAAGCATCTAAAATAATAGATATTTTATTTTTTTCAACAATTTTCAGTTTAACCTGATCGATAAACTGTTCTTGCTCTTTAACTATTGAATACAACTTTGCATCTTGGGCGACCTGAATAATATCTTTTGCTAATTCAATTGCTTCATCAAATTTTCCTATCATGAAATGATTATTTTGTATGACTCTCATGTTGTCTATTCTCTCAAGGAGTCTTATTTTCTTCCTTCTCTCTTTTTCATCTTTAGTATTATCCAATTCCATGGTCAATTTATCAATTTCTGAATTATTAATTTTGTTATCTTTTTCATTGTTGGCATTCTTTTCCATCTATTTTACCTCGTGTTAAAAAATCATTGATTAAAAAAATATAAACATAAATAAGTTAATCTAATGCCCCTTATCATGGAACTCATATCATTAAAATCATTTATTATATTGTTCTAATTGACTTATGATTTTATCATATATTTCTAAAGCTACTGTTAAATCTCCTTTATTAATGGCATTTAATCCATTCCTACTCAAGGTATCAACAGTAATCTTTATTTCTTCCATGCGATATAGCTCTAATAATCGGTATTGATAGTCAATTGTTTTTGATTCAACTGTTCCTACATTCCATTTAATAAGATCTCCTGATTTGGAATTTGAAACTTCAGCAGGGAGCAAGTTCTGAGGTTCTTTGATGAAATGTAAGTAATAAAGGGGAATAATATCTTCAATCACTACTCCATGGATTGTGTCGCCAAATGAATTTGTAAATGGAAGTCTCGCTTCATATAGACCCTCTAAATCCAAGCTATTTAAATTTGAATGATTTTTTATGATTTTTAATTGATCCTTCAGCATTAAAATGACGGTTCGAGAAATTCTTCTGCGTAGATTATAATCTATATTCACCTCGCCTTTTGGAGGAATATTTTGAATTGACCATTCATATTCAATTCCGTTTTTAGTAAGAGATTTATCGGGTAATTCCTTTGGATTCTCTCCATTTAATTGAATCTCCGTGATTTCATAATTATAAGGGATTAAATCGGTAAGTATTGCCTCTTCTATAGCATCTTCAAATGGATTGGTCAGACCTGATTGCACGCCATATATTGTTACATCTTCCTCCTCTTCTAACCTTTCAATTTGAACTTCTTTCTCGAGTTCAAGGGCTTCACCTGAAGTACTTTTTAAAATAGTTTTATTCGAAATCTCGTGTTTAATTTCAACTCTATGGGTCTCTAACAATTCGCCTATCTGCTCCAACACTTCGTCCAAATCATCTGACAAATTATCTATTAAATCTTCTATTGAAAAATCTTCCATCAAAGGTAATACATCATCCTCTATCTTAACAACTTTTTTAAGTTCATCCGCCTGGGCAATTAACTTATCTCGTTCTTCATGGCTTTTTGCTTCCAGCGCATCTAGTTTATTCTTAAGATCATCAAAAATTTCCGTGTAAGTAAGAACTAATTCGTGATCATCGAGAAGTCTTGCATTTTTTAATATTTTTTCACAGTTAATCAAAGCTGCTTTTAATTGATTTTTTTTCCTGTTTTCCTCTAATTTTTTGTCTAGTAAATCAATTTCTTCTTTCAAGTTCAAGAATCTTTGTTCCTCTTCGAGTAGTGTCTCTTTTAAAGCTTGTAGTTTTTTATTGTATTCTACAATTTCCTTATCTTGTATTAATTCCATGGTTGAATTTAATTTATTTAAGGCTTCCTTGAATTGATAATTATTTTTTAAAAATTCCGCCTCTTTTAATGATTTTTCAACCTTGCCAATAGTTTCATGCTTTAATTTTAATTCAATGAGATTTTTATCAATTTCATTCCACTCGTCCTTTATATCCTCATCTATAACATTTAATAATAATTCCTTGGCTCTATTCAGTAACGCTTCCGCGTCTGAGAGTTGGATTTTTTCAATGTGAAATTTTATTTTTTTTGATAAATTTTCAAGTTCCCTAATTGAGTATTCCCGTTCTTTAGCAAAAGTACTCCAAATTCGATCGTCTTCATTAAATAATTCGACTGCTTCAGGAATGAGTTTTAAGTCAAATTTATCCTTATATTCATTTTTAAAATCTTCAACTAAGTGATGTGCTTCAATTACATCATTAGGGTTATTGGTTATTATTAAATTATCAAACTTTTTCTTAACGTCCAAAGTATTCTTTTTAACCATATCGACATCAGTTTTAATCTCAGCTTTTTTAATTAGCTCCGTTATCAGATCCTCTTGTTCGATGATAAGAGAATCATTTTTTATTTCTTTAGCTAAAGCTATGATTTTTTCAGCGATTTTAATCGCATCTTGATAACCTTCTGAATCAATTAACTCGGTCTGTTGTTCTTCTAATGATTTAATTTTGCTAAAAATAGGAGACAATTCTTCCTTTTGTTGTTTTAATTGAGAATTGAGTTCTTCCCATGTAAATCCCATGAACTGAAAAAAATCAGATGGTTCAGAGCCAGCCTCCATTGTAATGTTTCTTAAAATTTTTAATTCAGAGAGTTGCGTTGAAAATAAAGCTCTTATTTGGGCGATATGTTTTTTTAAACCTTGAGTAGCATAACTACCAATCCATATATACATCCTTTTTTGCATTGGAACATAAATAGCTAAAACATCTGTCAAAGAAAATAAATCTAAGAGATTTTCCGAGCCTAGTTCATCAAAGCTTCCGGAATAATTAAGCTTGAATACTCTTATATTTGTAGCTTCCATTATAATCACTTGATAATTTCCTAGAACTAATAATTACTTATTAATTTATTACTTATTAATTTCAAAAATATTCAAATCATTTTCGTGATTCTTACTGAATAAAAACCTTACCAATGATATTTAGTTTTAAATTTATATAAATAGATATATTCTGATTTTATGAGAGATTTTTTATCTTTTTTAGGTTTTTATATCTCGATATTGGTTGATTAAAAAGATAAATAAAATAAAAAAAAAAATAACACTATAACCCTAATTGGGCATCACTGGGCTTATATTCTCCAACACCTTCTATTTCATACACTATTTCTAATTGTTCATCTTCTTCTATGTCCTCAATTTCCCATCGAAGTGTATCCTCACCCACTTCATCCGTCACCTCTGTTGGTTCTAAATTAAAATTGCTATATTTAAAATTATCGGGCACTTTATCCAAAATAACGAAATTCTTTAGTTTATTTTCTCCAATATTCACAAATAGCAACTTTATTTGATAATTTCCAAGATCTCCAATTGGAATGATCTCTTTCGATAATCTGTATTTTCTGCGAATATGAACAGTAGTAATGACAGGAGTTTCATCTGGCTCTGGAATGTATTCTAATTCTTGACTTAAAGGATAAGTATTTGCATTATATATAACTTCTGTATCAAATTCAGTCTCTTTTGGAGGACTTTCTGCGTGTATTGGATATATTAACTCAATAGTGGAATTTGCTTCTAGCATCCCTGAAGGGCTGTCTCTCAAATTACTTAAAATGACCTGTACAGTATCATCTTCGATGTTTATTGACTCCCGATCTAATTCAACTTCTTTTCCATCCCATAATAATTTAATCTCATCGGGATTTTCTGGATCATCGGGATTAGGAGTGCGAAATATTTCAGAAAATCCACTTTGAGTCATTTTAACTTCATTCAAGGGAGCTGACCCATCGTTTGTCAAGGTTAATTTAGCAATTATCTCTGTTTCCTTATAGGATGGGATCTTAATTTCAATCCTTTCAGCTTTTCTCTCAATCTCCACTTCTTCTCCAATGGCTTCTTCGGCCATTTCCATCTCTTCCTTAGCCTCTTCTGTTATAGTTGGTTGCTCTATTGTAATTCCAGGAACTTCATAGGAAACACTACCAGTTATGCTGGCTAAGACTAATTCCACATCCTCAATAGCTATTAATCCCTCAACTTCTGCTTGCAATTGGGATAATACTCTAAATTCTATATCTTTTCGAAAGGAAGGATAGTCATCACTTTCATATTCCCAGGGGACGGAATGCCACTCAGCACCAGCGGGTAATAAAGGTGGTTCGTCTTCAATTATTACTAATTTCTCATCTGGTGTTTCTGGTGAGTGCACGTCAATATTAAAAAGTTCAATCATGAATTCTGAAGGATTTTGGAAAACCAACTTGCAGTCCCAAATACCAGGATCCTCGTCCTTTTCTATCATATCCACAAAATGCTTGTTATTCGTGTATGAGTTGAATTTTTCAATTTCTAAACCCCCAGTAAAAGAAGATTCTGCTTTATAGGAAACTTCAATCTCTCCTGTTTTAACCGGTTCTTTTGATTCAACTTGAATTTCTGCCGTAAACTTGAGTAATGCAATTTCTTCTGGCTCTAATGTATCAATAGTCCATGAAATTTTATTATCTTCAATTTCAACGTTTCCAATCGTGCTGTCACCGATATTTACATCTTCAAATTCTGGAGGTATGCTCTTGACTATTTTTAAATCGTTGATAGATTTATCAAAAAAGCTATATAGCGCGATGGCAAATGTCACTGTATTGACTTTATTTATCGAAATTCCATATGACTCTAAACTATACTCCTCGACTTCCGAACCTCCATCATCTTCTTCCATCTCTTCTTCGGCTTCTAAAATCAAGTCAATAACCTCCGCTTTTTTGGCTCCTTTTGGAATTTCAATTCCAAGATCTTCGCCGTATTCTCTTAATTCAGGAACAGTCCAGGACTCATAACGTGATCTTCTTGACTCCTCTTCTTCGATTTCCTCTCCTGCTTCTTCCAAATCTTCTTCGATTTCCTCAATTTCTTCCTCTTCTTCTTCTAAAACTTCTTCAACTTCTTCAAGGTCTTCTTCGATTTCCTCAATTTCTTCCTCCTCCTCTTCTAAAACTTCTTCAATTTCTTCGATTTCCTCTTCGACTACTTCCAATTTTTCCGCTTCAGCTCCGCTCGCTTGATCTTTTAATGTCAGTAAATCACTTTCAATATCCCTGATGTTTAGTATATCGTCTGCGTTTGGTAAAGTATTGACGTATTCTTTAACAAGAAGTAAATTTTTTGCCTCTCCCATGATTTGGAAATCCATTGATTCTGTATTATCTTCATCCGTAATCCCTAATTCTTTTATCTCAATTTCTTCTGATTCTAAGTCTGTACCTTCAACATTTTTTAGTTTAATATTAAGATCCCATAATCTATCTACTTCGCTAGGATTTTCAATGTTTAATTTTCCATTAAATCCCATCGACTTGATGTTTGCATCATGATCTTGTTCAACTTGTACTTGTTCATAAAGTTTTATCAAGGCGAGCAAGCCCTCTTTATTATCATCCTTTAATTTAATCCCGCCTTTTTCCTCTTCGTATGATTCAACGTCAACGACTCTTTCTTTCTTTTCTGACGGTTTTTCTTTTTCTTCTTTTTCTTTTTTTCTAAACCACATTATAGATTCATAAATTTTTTTTAATTGGATTTTAAATTTTTAACATGTATTTCAAATTAGTGATTGATTTCTCGGTTTTTATGTTTTATTGATTTCTTAAAAATTAACGAGAATTCGTATTTAAACATCTTCATTATCGTGTATAAATAATAAAAGAAAAAGATTTCTTTCGAAGATCAAAATTTTTCTGTTATTTTGCGTTTTCTATTTTTTTTTCTTTTGGGAGCTTTTCAATCTTAGTTTTTTGCTCTTCCATTTTCGGAATTTCTAATTTTTTCTTCTTCATCTTGTCTGGAATGGCAATCTCTTTCGTAGGTTTGTTTTTAATCATCTTGGAGGTGTCTCTCACTTCCTTTTTATATGACTTCTTGAAAGCTTTCTCTCTACTGGTAATATCTATTGTTGGCGCGCTTTTCTTTCTTAAGGACTTTCTGTATTTCCTTACTTTTCTTACTGGCTTTGGAAATCTTAATACTTTTCTATAATAATAGTAATAAGAAGCCAAGGATGCGATTACTACTGCTGCGATGATTAATAAGATTAAGAAGAGCGTTGCTTCCCCTTCGGGCCTGCGAGCAGTTAAAGTTATTTCGAGGTCGTCAAAATCATATTCTCCTCCTTCTTTGAATACAGAAATTTCAATGGTATAAGAACCTTCAGGGACATTTTCAAAAGTTATCTCATATACTCCATCATCCGTTTCTTTTAATTCACCATCTCCAAACTCCCAATCATACGTGACCTCTGCATCTTCTACATTGCCTCCAAAGTCTAAATCTTTCACTTCAATGGTAAGCGTGAAATCTTCAAAAGGTCTTATTTCATATTCTTGCTCGTCATCCTCAGTAGTAACCTCTGTTCTTATCCTATTAACTTCAACCCTTAGATTTCTTATCACGGGTTCGTAATTTTCTTTTGGAGCGTGAATTGTTAAGAATTTTCTACCAAGGTTTAATGATTCAGTATTAATGCTTGTTGTATATAACTTATTGATCTTATCTTCATTTAAGGATATATCGAGTCCTTCTCCCAATAATCTGACCGTGGCATTCTCAATATGATTATTACTTGAGTCGGTATAGTTTATTTTGACCTCTAGTACTTTTCCAATGGCCAAAGGTATGAAGGGATCTCTGGTTTTATTTTCATTATTTAGCCAAATATCAATACTGGTTTTTACTTGTGTTATTTCTACAATGAATTGGATGGTTTGTGGATTATATTGACTTTTATTGGCAAATATTGTTAATGTATCAATTTCAGCTGCTAAATTACTCGTATTTACAATAATGTAATATTGATCATATACTGTTGGTTTTAAATCTCCCTTCCCTAATAAGGTAGCATTAGCTCCGGTCAGTCGATTTCCAAAAGAATCAATATAATTGATTGTGATATTTAAGTTTTGTCTTAGCTCAGCTGAATAAATATCATTTGTAAAATACTCTGATCCATTGATGAATAATGAAATGGAAGAATTTAGTTGACCAACATCTATTCTCACGACCGTGGATTGTGCCACATACCTATAAGCTCGTGCGGTGATAAGTAGTGTTGAGATTTGATTAGTTGGATATCCAGAGGTATTGCAGGTTAAAGTGTAAACACCTTGACTTAATCTAGTGAAAAATCCGTTATTCCAATCGGTAGTTAAATCCGTCGTGTTAATACCCGCAGATGGAGGGTTTAGTTCTTTATATTCAAAGGTGATGGTAAAATTTTCACTAGATGGAACAGGTAAATAGTTATTATCCACAGTGAGAATGGTTTGCTTGATTACATCGACGGTAATATTGACCTGTTTATCTAAATATAATGTTGAACTGGCGTTTATAGTAATGGTATTATTACCAGCC
>SDNN01000099.1 GCA_004524425.1 Promethearchaeota archaeon | reverse complement strand
GAACTACGGGGTCAAGAATAATAATCGAATTTTATATAAATGATTTTTTTATGGGAGACATCATAGATTTAAGTGAAAACCCCGAGTTATTGAACAATAGAAAAATTTCAATGATGATTGTATCTCCTATCATGATTCATAGGATAGAATTAATAAGAAACAATATTATTTTGCAGAAATTCATGATTAAATCTCATGAGGCTAACTTAAAAATCCAAGATAATGAAACATTTAATTTAATAGCGCTAAATAACTCACAGAAGAACGAAAAGTTTATTTTTTATTACTTGCGCATTTTCCTTGAAGATGACAACATGGCTTGGTCCTCCCCGATATGGTTTGTAAACTAATGACCTTCAATCATGTTTTTTGCGCTTAGAATCAAAAAAAAATTAAAACAATAATGACTTGAAGATTACTATGAAGAAAGGAGAATTCCTATGGGCTATTGGCGGGAAAGTGGAAAATAAACATGCGGTGGGTGACACCACAGTATATAACATTGATGCTAATGAATGGTATTCTAGTGAAAAAAATCAATTAGCACCAATGCCTCATCCTGTTCAGGGTGCTGGATGGACCTCATTCAAGAACAAGATTTATTGCTTTGGTGGTAAGACAGAACCTCATTCAGGATGCTGTGATCATGTACAAATATATAATATAGAAGAAGATACTTGGGAAATCTACAATCCCTTACCTCAACCGAGAAGCAAGTTAGGAAAATACTATCCCATTATTGATAACCGCTATGTTTATTTGTTTGGTGGCGATAACGCCCAAGGGCCATTTAGTCGCGTGAATTGGAATTGGAGGTATGATCTAGTGAATGACTCATGGGATATGGCCGTTGCAGACGCTCCTCATTCTCAATCATTCCCTTTGCCCTCATATCATGAAGGTTGGTTATATTTTTCTACGGGCAATACACAAAATAATCCTGAACAAAACACGTATGAAGGATCATTAAATCAACGATACCATCCTAAGACTGATGAATGGGAAGTGGTGAAACCATGCCCAATCCCCACGACCGATGGATCAGGAGATAAATGGCAAAATGAGTTACATTTTATAGGCGGATGGAACACAAACGAGGCGTTTTATAATCCAAAGACCATAAATTATAGAGGTCCTGTCAAAAGGCAGCACATGGTCTATAATTATGATTCTGATACTTGGCATTTCGAATCCCAATTACCGGGAAATTGGCACCATGGTGGTACTCGCGCAAGCAAGGATTTCCTATGGAGATTTTTAGGTACTATAGATGAGAATATTGATATTCGCTCTCGAAACCCACATTCAAATAAGATTTTTCGATGGGATCAAAAAGAATGGATTGAAATGAAGGAGGCTCCTGTTCGCAAGATGAATTTTGGAACTATATATACCACGATCGGGCCTAGCATTTAAGAATTATCAGAATTTATCAATCCTTGAAGGTTTAAAACTAAACTCGACAAGTTTTCTGATTTTTAATTATTTTTCTTGTTAAAAATAATAATTTGAAAACAAGGAATTTCCATCACATTTAAATAGGAAATTTTGTATAATAACATTAAGAATATTACAATTATCAAGACTATGAAAAATATTTTTTGTCGGGGTTGAATGGTAAAAGTGTGTTATTTTGAAGTATATAGGAAGAAAGATTCATTCCTTTTAGATAAAGAAGTACCTTTAGAAGAAATACCTCAAGATATAGAGGTAATCGAGTCAGAAAAAGAGATTTAATCAATTTTTAATTCCTTCTTTTTTATTTTGGATACAATCCTTTAAGTTCCATTACTGCTCTTGAATCATTAAAAGTTTGAATGCGTATCATTCTTTAGCCTTTTCATTAGTTATGTTATAAAATAATGGGCTTCTTGAAAATTATAGAAATAGAGTAAATTCATGACCGTTTCAAGAAAATTTTATTCTCACTCTCGTGTATTACTTTAAAACCTAATCGGATAAATAATCGCAAGGCTTTAGTATTTTTCTTGAAGGTGTTCAAGACAATTGGCTTTCCTTGAGCCTTGGCCATTCTGATTATTCCCTTTAGGATAAAAGTTCCAATACCTTGACCTTGAAATTCGGGTAAGAGATAAACGTATAGGATGAAAATTACATTCTTTTTTGAAAAGAATGAAAACGCACCCATGAGTTGCGAATCATCTTGAATGATGGACACGTATTTTGGTTTGAAATAAGCATAAAAATGCTCTCTTTGATACTCTGCTGTCCAGTCAGACACGTTTTCAAAATAGGTCCTGCAAGTTTTTTGTTCAAGGCGGATCATGAATTCAATATCATCGACTGAAGCAGCGCGTACACGATGAATCATTGCCATTTGTCTATACATGATCAATCAACCATCATTAATAAAATTGCTATCACCTTGATTGAAATTCAAAATGATTAATAAAATAGGTAATTGAAAACACCAAAATTCTAATTTCATGAATAAGATAAAATGGAAGTATTTAAAGAAAAATAAAGCAATTTAGAAAAAAGGCTTTGAATTCTTAACTTTTTCGGGCAAAATATTTATTCAAATGATCTTTTATATAAATGATCATCAAAACTTAAATAACGGGATTTTCTTTATTATTTCAACCTATATAAGAATATTTCTCGACATAAACATAACCATTTAGAATTATGCTCAAGTGAAGATTAAAATGGCCGCACCAAAATCAAAATCAAAAAACATGGATACTTGTGAAAAGTGCGGCAGTATGATGTATCCCCGAATGCTTGCTGTCAGAAATTCTAAAGCCTTTATACGCATACTTCAATGTAAAGTGTGTAGGCATTGGATTAAACTTGAATAAATAAGATCTCATGCTCACTTTTTAGAAAAGGCTTAAGTAATAATTTTTTTTAAATTATTGGTTATTATTTTTATTAGTTTAGAATCTCTTATTATTTATTAAAACAAAAGTTAATTTTCATTTTAAAATGAGTGATTTTTCTTGGTCTCTTCCTTAGTTTTATTGGAGGGTATAGCTACTCTTGGATGCTATTTACTAGGGGTGATTGTAGGATTTTTTGCTCTATATAAATCGACTAAAACGGGCACACATATTCTTTCCTACACGGGAATTTTAATACTCTTGTTAAGTCACATCTATATTGGAATAATCATCGATTTCTTCACGCTTATTTTAATCAATGACAACATGACGAATATTCATGGTATTTATAATATTTTAACTTATATTTGGATTGGTCCTATAGTCATTATTGGCATGTACGTCATTCTCGAGCTAGTAATACCTGAGAATACTTGGAATATACTGCCAATTTATATCGCATTGAGCGCCATGTATTTGATTTTTCTTTTAATCGACCCGATAAACCAATTCACAATTTCATATACCGAATATGACTCGGGGCTGGTACATTCCAGCATATCTTTTGGTACACCGCTATTCATTGTATTAAGCGTTATCTTTGTTTCTGCTATTCTACTTTTTGGACTAGGGTTCCTTATTATGGGAATTCGAACAACTGGAGTTATTCAACGCAAGTTTCTCATCTTGGCATTTGCATTTATTTTGTTTCTCGCCTTAGGTGCATTAGACATTTTAAGTTCTCCGGGTTATTTTGTTATATTCTTGAGGGTTGCAGAAATGAGTTGCTCGATATTGTTTTATCTCGGAATTAAAGAAGAGGAGATTGATACTGATAAATTAGAATCTAAAAGTGATTCAGAAATTGACACCTCAGAAACATCGCTTTTAGATACGTTGTCCTATTATAGACCTGATGAAATTTCTGAGGAAGATTTGACCTATCACCGAGAGCAATCTCTTTGCATGGTTTGTAAGAAGAAATTGACCGGATTTAATGAAGTGTTCGTCTGTCCAGAATGTAAAGTATTATATTGCAAAAAATGTGCTTTAGAATTAATTAATCTTGATAATAGTTGCTGGGTTTGCAGTGAAGCTATAGATAAAAGTAAGCCTACTAAATCATTTGAAGAGAAAATAGAAGCAGAAAATGTAATAGTTGACGAATCTGTTAAAGTTCCTAAAAAGGAAAAGAAAATTAAAGATTTACCAAAAAAGGCAAAATAATTCATTGTCTAACCATCTGAGGGATTATTTTAAAAAGAGAGAAAACTAAAAATTTTTAACAAAGATATTTAATTATAAACTAAAGAAAGGGAAATATTCATGAAAATATCAGTAGAAGATAGCCGGACTGGTAAATTAATAAAATTAGATGTTAAAGAGCATCATGTGATAGAAAAGATCGTTGATATTATAATTAAACACATGGGCATAATAAGTGTTGAACAACGTTCTTACACATTAGTCTTGAATGGTCAAGAATTACCTCCAAACATTACCGTTGCTGATGCTGTTCATAAATTTGGATTAAAAGAAAATGATAAGTTAGCTTTATGGGCAAGGGTAATAGGAGGAAAAATCGAATAAATTGTTTTTTATGAAAAAATTCCCTCAAATATTTATAATTCTTTCTTGATTATCTGAAAAATTAATCATCAATGATGATGATATCATCAGTATCCTCTTTTTCTTGTTTTTCTTCAATACCAAATTGGCTTCTTAGATCTTCCATCGTATTTATCTTGAAAAACTTAGCAGCCTCTAGACACAATTCATAATTTAGTGGATCATCTGGATTTGGATTTTCTACTAACAATTTTAACGCTTTTATTGTGGTTTCCAAATCAGTTAAACGAGACCATTTCTTAAGTAGATTGAGGCAGATGTATCCCGTACCATCTTCTCCGCTTGGGAGTTCTAACGGATGTATGTTGGGATGGAAAATATTTGAGTTCCAAGCAAAATCGATACCCCCAGGATAAGGAAAGGAACGATTTATTTTTATGAAAACTCGGTGATCATTTACAGGAAGCATGTCTAAACCCTCACTATCTTCTTTTAATGCAAACCCTAAGGCTTTTATAGTGATCATCATTTCCATGCTATTTTTTTCACGTAAAATTGAATCTTCCTCTATCACCTCAAGGTTTTTTAAATTTTCTATCTCATTTTGGAGGCGATCCTTCCATATCTCTAAAGGCAACTCTGGACTCATGGTTAATCCACCTCATATATAATTTGATACATTTTTTTGTATTAAATTAGAAAAGATTTTTTCAAACTCGCTTTCAATAATAATTCTTACTTTTAATAATGAAATAGTTAGTTTTTATTTTTTATTCTTTAACATGGGAACAGACCCAACAATTTTCATTTTTAATTTTTTTAATAATTTCAAATTTATTAGTTAATCCATTATAATTCAGCTGTTTTCCAATGAGCGGAATCCCTATATGGGGATTCCATTTACCAGTACTTTTAAAATAATCCAAACCTAATATAAAAGTCAATACTTGATGGGACTGTATGCCCCCAATAATGGCTGTTGTGCTAATAATGGTAGCTATTTTTCCAATCGTTGACCCATCTTCAGATGTTAATTCTTCACCAGTACATGAAAATTTTTGCCACATCATATCTAAATCCATTCCTGTAATTCCACATTGCAAGCAAGGAGCATTTTTAACTCCCGAATAAACTGCCTGAACTGTTCCGTAATATCTATCAATACCAGAATCTATGAATGGAATTCCATAGTAGTAGGCATAATTATTCGCTTGAAGACGCGCCTCAATATTGTCAAGGCAAGAGCAGATAACATCTGATTGTTTATAAAGATTTTTATCAACATCATTAATATCTTCTTTATAGGTATCAATCTTTATATCAGGGTTTATTTTTTTGGCTATCTCCTTTATAACATCCACTTTATATTTTCTATTAGCATTAATTTTCATGGAAAAAAGAATACAGCGATTTAAATTTGATTTTTCAATTACATCATAATCAATGAGGATTATCTTACCGATTCCAGTAAGAATAAGATTTTTTACTACTTCATTTCCCGTCGCACCTGCTCCAATTATCATTACTGTTGAATTTGATACTTTATCTTGATCCCAACCGGCTATTCTCTTTTGTCGATCATATTTATCATTATCTATAGAGGTTTTTTCCAGGATGTCTATTTCATCACTTTCTTTTTCATGATTGGACATTGTTAATATAATAAATCATTCTATAATTTATGGATTTGATTCTAAGCTGGTTATTACAGCATAATCTACTGCTCTATACCCTTTTGTTAGTTTATCATCTAATGTAAAAAATTTAAGATCATCATTAATGGGATCAATTACTAAAGCAACTTCATGCGAAGCGGGAAAAATCTCTTTTTGGGTGATTATATCAACACTACTTAAAAAACAACCGAAATTCGGATGGGAATGCCACCATCCCACACGTAGTAAGTTTTTATCTCCTTTTTTATCCCTTATTTCATTAAATTTCATGTCATATTGCCCAAGAGTCCCCTCTATAATGGATGTTGAAAATTTATGGCTATGAATCGCACCTTCAATGTAGAGCAAATCTTTAATAATAATATACTTTTGAAAATCATGTTTAAATACATTTCCGATTAGTTCGCCCATGATTTCATTTTCAGAATTTTTACATAAAGAGATTATCTGATTTAATACCTTTTCGTAAATATAAACTGGAAAAGTCTTATTTTCAGCTTTCATTTTAATTTAAATAATCATTTATTAGTCAACTTATACATTAATGTAAATATTTGCTCATAATTTTTCTAAAACTGATTTCTTTAAAATTTTTTTCGTGAACGAAATGAATTTCTCTTTCGAATCCTTTTGAACTGCAGAGAATCCTAAAATCTCTAGATCATCAAATAATTTTTTAATTTTTTTTGGTTCAAATGCAGATTCTTTTGAATCCTGAAAGTTTGCAATCAGATAAAAATCAGCTCTTTTTACTAAGGGTTTTAATAAGGAATAATATCGTTTCGTTCGTGATAAGTTATTTGCTCCTGAGTCTGTCACCAATAAGATTATATCAACGGAATTTAAAAGGGGTCTATAAAGCTTAGATTTATCTATTAATTCCTTCAAATCTATTTCTCTTAAAGTAAATTCCTTTATATTTGCCAGACCAGTTATTTTTATAGGCTTTTGAATAATTTCTACAAGATCTTCGTCCAACTCTATTATAGTTTCACCTGGAAAAAGATCTAATATTGTAGATTTACCAACGCCATTCTCGCCTACTAATAGAATTTTGGGTGGGATATACATTTTTTCTTCAACGTAATTATCAAAATCATCGAATTCTGAGACCAAACCTTTAAAATTTTTTAAAGAGCTTCTGTATCTGGTGAGAAATTCATTTTTCATTGATTCAAGCTTAGCTCTAGCATCTTCTTCTAGATCATTAATATCAATTACGATTATGAACATGCAACCAAATTCTTCGTCATAAGAATAAATAAAGTTATAATTTCTAAAATTTAATGAACGTACTTCTCCAACTTTAGTTTCTTTAGCAAAGCTACTTATAGCATTGAGAAATCCACCAATTAAATCATCCTCAGCAATTTTTTGATCAGTTTTATTTCTTGAATAATTTTTTGAATAGCATAGCACGCCGCCTGTAGCTATGATAAAAATTCTGGATATCATTCTTGTTTAAATATTAATATTCTTTACTAAAGTATTTTTTATAATTTTTAATTTTAATTTAAATTGGAAGTACTTATTTAAGTATGGGCTTTATTTAAATCTAAATATATCTTTTTAAAAAATGATATTTGGAAAAATAAATCGAATTTCAGTAAAATTTTTTAAATTAATCTAATTGAAGGCATCATGGGTAAAAATAAAGATAAATCTTCATATGAGGGACCTCAACCAACCATTATTGGAACAAAAGAGAAAATAATAATCCAAAAAAAACCTCCTAACGAAAAAATCCTCTACTTTAAAATTAATGAAGAGAAAGAATTCAATGATACATGAAATATTTTTAGATTTTAATAGAATCTAATCATTAAATATAATTTATTGTAAACACAATATTAACACAAGCATGACTCAAATTAAGGTAGGAATAGTAGGGGCAGGTTCTGCCGGGTTATTTGCCGCACACGAAATGGGTAAATTAGGCAACAAGGATATTGAAATAAAAATCTATGATCAAGGTCCTGAGGTGGATAATAGACATTGTCCCATAAATGATGAAGGGCTTGCATGCGCTTTATGTGATCCATGCAAACTCATGAGTGGAATCGGGGGTGCTGGTTGTTATTCATCAGGAATTCTAAATCTTAATAAAAATATTGGGGGTAATTTGGGGCAACTATGTAGCGAAGCAGGTCTTAAGGTAGATGAGGTGATTAAGGAAATAGATGATTTCTTTTTAAAGAATGGTGCTCCAGATAAACTTTTTGACCCGCTTCAGAGAAGTAAAAAAGAAAAATTAAAACAATTAAGAAGAAAGTGTGCTGCTGTCGACATAAGATTTGTACCAATAAAGCAAAGACTGTTAGGATCAAAAAAAGCTCCGGAAGTAATAAAATCCATTCAAAATTACTTGATTTCACATTATGATGTAAAATTCATTCCCAACACAAAAATAGAAGAATTTGATTCTGAACGAAATCTTTATCATAACACGGAAAAAAAAGAAAAATTTGATTATTTGTTAATAGCTCCCGGCAGATGGGGGATGGTATGGCTTGCCGAACAATGTGAAAAACTTCAGATTAAAACTTTTTATGAACCATTAGACATTGGGATTCGTGTCGAAGTTCCTTCTATTATCATGGATGAAGTGTGTCATATTCAAAGAGATCCGAAATTTCATATAATCACCCCTACATATAATGATTTTGTTCGCACGTTCTGTGTTAATCATAAAGGTTATGTGGTAAAAGAAACCTATGAAAAAAAAATTGCGGGTGTGAACGGCCACCAGCTCACGATTGATGGTAAATCAGAGAATAGTAATTTTGCCTTTCTCGTCCGTCAAAAACTAACATCTCCTCTTGAAGATACTACGGAATATGGAAGATCGATTTCAAAACAAACATCTATTCTTGGAGGATATAATCCCTTGGTGCAAACCCTTGGAGACCTAAAAAGAGGACATCGTTCTCGAATATCCTTAATAGAAAAGAATCCAGTACAACCAACATTAAAGAATGCTACCCCAGGTGATATTGCAATGGCTTATCCTTATCGATTCGTAAAGGATATCATAGAAGGGTTAGAGATTTTAGACAAGGTGATTCCAGGGGTAAATAATAATAGCACTCTCTTATATGCTCCAGAATTCAAGAGAAGCGCCAAGAGGGTTGATACTAATTCTTATTTAGAATCTAAAACCATAAAAAATATTTTTTTTGCCGGTGATGGAGCTGGCTTATCACGAGGAATTATCGGTGCTGCTGTAACTGGTATAATTGCGGCACGAGGAATTTTAAAGAAAATTAATGAGCATGATTGATTAATTTTCACATTATTCTTTAAGAATGAGGTTAATAATTTTGAAAATTTCAATATGATTAGATTTAAGTAAAAAAGTTGGAAGGTTAACGTAACCCAAGCAAATAAATAAAATGAGGGAGAGAATTAAACTCAGAAGAGTTTAATAGAGGGCGAAATCCAATGTGCGCTAGATTACGTTCATAATTTTCCTTCCTTGATTAAATATACACATTCTGATTTAAAAAGGTGAGGTTATAAAGCTATTTATGTTCTAGTAGTACTAACATGTTTGAAATTTTATTTTATGATATCAGATAATTTGATCTTCAATCCATCTTCTGCAGCAATCACTTTTTTTATGGAGGTTTGTTCTTGAAATTTTATAACTTGACTCGGAACCCGATTAATTTCCGACCTGGGACCATCCATGAATGACCCAAAATGAGTAATGATTAAGGCATCAAGTGGGGGATCTATTTTGTTTAAGTATGGGATCACTTCATCAGTGCACAAATGGCGCCGACACGTAACAGAATCAGGTCTTAG
>SDNN01000098.1 GCA_004524425.1 Promethearchaeota archaeon | reverse complement strand
TAGCATCAATGTTATATACTGTGGTGTCACCCACCGCATGTTTATTTTCCACTTTCCCGCCAATAGCCCATAGGAATTCTCCTTTCTTCATAGTAATCTTCAAGTCATTATTGTTTTAATTTTTTTTTGGTTCTAAGCGCAAAAAACATGATTGAAGGTCATTAGTTTACAAACCATATCGGGGAGGACCAAGCCATGTTGTCATCTTCAAGGAAAATGCGCAAGTAATAAAAAATAAATTTTTCGTTCTTCTTTGAGTGATTTAGCGTTATTAAATTAAATGCTTCATTATCTTGGATTTTTAAATTAGCCTCATGAGATTTAATCATGAATTTCTGCAAAATTATGTTGTTTCTTATTAATTCTATCCTATGAATCATAATAGGAGATACAATCATCATTGAAATTTTTCTATTGTTCAATAACTCGGGGTTTTCACTTAAATCTATGATGTCTCCCATAAAAAAATCATTTATATAAAATTCGATTATTATTCTTGACCCCGTAGTTCCATAACATTTCCGATTATTTAATGCGTTCCATAATGATTTTTTAGTTAAACCCTCTGCCCAGATAGCCATGATCCCAGAAGTATATAATCCATTATCCGGATTAATGGGCCCTGAAGGGTAGATACCGAAATGATCGTCTCCTCCCGCGGTAAATCCTAATTTATAGCCTTTTTCAAGAGCTTCTGAGACAAAAGAACCTTTCTTTTCTAAAATTGCCCCCATTTTTCGAGAAAATTTACCATGACCGAAAAATTTATATCTAGGAGGTCTTGGATTCCCATCAAGGGCGGAGTATTCTTGATTTCCCCACGTTGAATAGATTTCCACTAATCTTTCTAACGAATTGTCAAAAAAATTCCAATTTCTATATCCGGGGCGCAAGGCAGAATGATGAGAGATCATTAGAACCTTTCCTTCATGAGGTTTCAGATTTTTTATTAATTTATCAACAGAATTATATTTATTAATATCGGATCGCATTATTGGGAGGTCATTTTCATAATGATAAATGCAAATATCACCATAACCCGAATACCAACTGCCCCATTCATATCCAAAAAAATTAATAAATTCATTTTCTTTATGATATTTCGTCATCGTGTTCTTTATGTCGTCAAAATCCTTATCAGAAGTTTCCCAGCCGTGATCATGTTCGGTTATGGTGCCAAAGTCAAGCCCTGCATTTACCATATTCATAAAATATTCATCTGCCCCTCTTATCCCATCACTTTTAAGTGTATGTCCATGTATGTATCCCCAATATAACTTATTTTTTGCCTTATTTTTTTTACAGAAAATTGGATTGGATTTAAAATAACATCCAGCATAATAACACTCAATGGCATAAATACCGGTTTGAGTGAGTTTAAAATCTTTCTTCTTCATCACTCCTTCAAAATCCTCTTCAAAATGTAGCGTTCCTATTTCCAATCTTTTCGCTGACGATTTAGATTGATAAATCTTTATATTTCCGGAAAAATCTCGCACAAGATTATTAAATTTATCTTCGACTCTCACTAAAATGTTAAACTCCTCATCGATGTTCACGATGGAAGGACATATTATCACTATGTGATCGAACTCATCATTGATCACATTCATACGAGGAATTTTTTCTAATAAAATTACGTCTTCATTTGGCATTTCAACTATAACCTCGATAGGTTTATTGGTTTCTTCCAAGCTCTGTACTAGAGTATTATAAAAATCAAGCTGAATTTTGGCATCGCTTTTTAATCCGTTCTCATCATAGATCAGGTATTTTATTGAAAGTTCCTTACCTGTTATAAGAAGCGGGCAAAATTTCACTCGAGGCACTATTTTGAGTTCGACATATCCATGAAAATTAGGATCATGAGGTTGAATTTGATACCAATCATTTTTATTATTTCGCCCCCCTCTTAAACGAAAGGTTAAGAGTGAATTTTGAGGTAAATCAAAATCCAATGAAAAAGAAATACTAATGTCGCATGAATCTCTTACCTTAACCTTTTCTGGAGAGATATTAGCACTTGAAATTCTGTAATTATTTAAATCCACTAAAATATAACTCTTCAATTATGATTTTTAATTGAAAAAAGATGTTGTAATTCTTCGATAATTGTAATTTTGAATCATAAATTTATTTAACTTTTTTTATAGTAAGTCTACTTTATTAAAATCTGATTCCTCTAAAAATTAAAAATTTAAATAAAATACCATAACCCTATATAATAATGAATAAAGAACTCACCATTCTTTATTCCATTTTACAAAAAAAAGGATGAAATCAATGGAAAATAAATATTGCTCTCTAGTAGGCGGAATTATGATGATCATTTCAGTGTTTTTACCGGTGACTTTTTATTATTTTACTTATCGGACAGGAAATTTTACATTTACGCTCGTCATTTTTTATTGGATGTTCGGGTATCTTTACATTGGTGCTTTTGGTGAAGGATATGGAGAAACATTTCAAGAAAGCGGAATTTTTTTTGACATTGAATATGTGGGATTAATCTGCATGATAATGATTATATTGGTGTCAGTTATAATCATTGCAAAATCTTACAATACTACATCAAAATTTTCAATGCATGGTGGAATTCTGAATGTATTGATCATGTTTCTTTATCTCGTGGCTTTCTATTCTGGATTCATGATCACTCAAAGAACCATTATTCAAAATTTTTTAAGAAGTGGAATAGGGGTCATGATTCCCTTCTTGGGTGTTTTTCTATGCTTAATAGGTGGTATGTTATCCATGATGGGAGGATCTTTTAGAGAGTAATTAAATACATTTTCGAATTAAATTAAAAATCCTTTTTTCTATCTAATCATTTTAGATAGATTCATTTTCTAAATAAAAGATATAGTTCATTCTTCTATGCTTTATAATGCGAAATTTTAAATTTAAAATTAGTAGATATTAAGTTAAAAAGTAATTATTTGGTGAAACAAAAATGGTAACTTGTCATGAATTGAAAAAAGGCGATAAATTAGTCTGTAGTGAATGTGGACTTGAATTAAAAATAACAAAAGCCTGTAATTGTTCAGAAGAAGGTGCTTGCCACGATGCGGGATTCTCGTGTTGTGGTGGAGAAATGAAAAAGAAATAAGCAGTTATTTAATAATCAACTTTATTAAATTTTTTTATTATTTTCTTATATATTTTTTATGATTGGTAAAAAACCCTAACTTTCCTTGAATTTTGCTTCAAGTTTCAATCCTTTTTTTAATTATTCAATTACATCTTTATTCCTAACAACAATTATTAAAGCTAAGAAAATCAATCCGCATCCAAACCATGTTTGCCACGATAAAACTTCATTTCCAATTAAAAAACTTGCAAATATTACGGCGAATACTGGTTCTAATGCGAATATTATAGCTGTCTGGGAGGATTCTTGGTGTTGTTGACCCCAATTTGTAAATAAAAAGGTAAGAGATGTCGCCATAAAACCCATGTAGAACATTATTAACCAGAAATTCAGATCCGCGTGTTCAAGATTGTAAGACTCATTTAATATTAGACTACTGCTGATGCATAAAAGGCATAGTGTAATTAATTGTATTATAGTATAGAGATAAACGTCGACTAAACGCACGCATTTATCATTATATATGATGAATAATGCACAAAATACCGCACATATCAAAACTAAAACATCTCCTATGATTACTCCTTCAATACCTTCCAATAATAAAAAACCCATTCCTATTACCGATAAAATAGCAGCAAACCAGATCTTTTTATTAATTACCTTTTCTTTAAAAAAGAACCAAGTAAAGAATGGAACCATGATTGTGCTTAAACCTGTAATGAATCCCGCTTTACTAGCTGAAGTTGTTACGAGGCCATAGGTTTGGAAAGTTATGGCTAAATAATAAAGAATTCCGCTAAAAAAACCCATCCAAATGATCCTTTTATTCAAACCTTTTATTCGAATGAGAAACGGGATAAAACCTATCAATGCGATAAAATATCTCAAACTTAAGTATAAAAAAATCGGAACCTCTTGTATCATTGTTTTTGTTATGATAAACGTCGAGCCCCATAATACGGTCGTTGCTATGAGTAATGCAGTAGCAATGAATTTTTGATTGAGGTGAGTAGAAGAATCCATTTTCAAAGAATTGATTTATGGTTTAAGTAAAGAAAATAATCATTTACTAATAATGTTCTCATTTTAGAAGGAAGAGAGAATAGAATTTAATGAAATAAGAGAATAATACAAATCTAATCACATCTATTTTGATTTGCATTTCATAATCCATGATCTAAGCAGCTTTAAGGAAATCGGCATCAGTTATTATACCTACGTAGTTACCGTGTTCTTTGACTAAAACTGCTGGATATCTTGACAGAAGATTTGAAACATCTTTAAGTGGCCAATCTTTTTCGATTTCTGGAAATGGCAATTCCTTAATTATTTCTAATTTTATGTTTATTAAATCGTGGTTTTCTGCAATGAGGTTTTGGATTTTCTTTGAAGTAATGCTACCGATGTTTTTATCATCATCGATAATGGGAATCTGAGAAAGATCATGTTTATTCATCAGATTGACCACATCTTTTATCGAAGATTTAGAATCGATTGAAATTATCTTTCTTGACATAATATCTTCAGCATTAATCTCTTCCTTTTTATCACTAAGCTTCTCGTGTTCTAAATAATCAAAAATCTTCTTCACAGTAAGATATGAGGGATTCCCTAATCCATTTTCTATCCTTGAAATAGTTGCCTGGGGTATGCTTAAAGCTATTTGTAATTCTTCTTGCGTTAAATTAAGTCTTTTTCTTAAATTCTTGATTTCGTTTAAATCAGGAAGTATTGGCATTTTTTACATTTTAGACTAATCTTTATGAGATAAATGAATTTTTTATGTTATTTATGGATAAAATAAACCATAATTATTTATAAATAAAATAGTGTTTATATTCTTAAATTTTATTGGTAATAAAACACAATACTAGTTGGTGATTGATTGACGAAAACATACGGAGAGATTAATGACAAAATTAAAAATGGGAACGCAGTAGTCTTAACCGCCGAAGAAATGATAGAATATGTCGAAGAGAATGGCGTAAAAGTTGCTGCTGAGGAGGTAGATGTAGTTACTACCGGAACTTTTGGTCCAATGTGCTCAAGCGGAGCATTTTTAAATTTTGGTCATTCAGATCCTCCCATTAAATTTGAACATTTGTGGTTAAATGAAGTTCATGCATATCACGGAAACGCAGCAGTGGATTGCTATATTGGAGTTACTAGAATGGCAGATAAAAGACCATTTGAATATGGTGGAGGGAATGTGCTTGAAGACCTTGTTTCTGGCAAACCGATAAGACTAAGAGGCATCTCAAACACTACAGATTGTTATCCTTTAGGGGAAGTAGATACTCACTTTACCATTGATGATTTAAACCAAGCAATTTTATGCAATCCACGTAATAGTTACCAGAGATATGTTTGTGCTGTAAACAGCACTGAAAAAACGTTATATACCTACATGGGAAAGCTTTTACCTAATTTTGGTAATGCCCATTATGCTGGATCTGGATGTTTAAATCCATTATGTAATGATCCGGACTATGAAACCATTGGTATGGGAACGAGAATATTTTTAGGTGGAGGGGTTGGATATGTGATTGGTGCAGGTACGCAGCATAATCCTAAAAATAAATTTGGAACGCTTTTTGTAAAGGGCGATCTTAAGAAAATGAACGCGGAATACTTGCGTGGAGTAAATTATGAAAAATATGGAACTTCTATGTTTGTTGGAGTTGGAATACCCATCCCAATTTTAAATGAAGATTTAGCGAGAAAAACTGCCGTGAAGGATGAAGATATTGTTACAGAGGTCGTTGATTATGGAATTCCAAGGAGGGATCGCCCAGTATTGAGAGAAATTACTTATAAAGAATTAAAGAGTGGAAACATTGATCTTGCAGGTAAGAAAGTAAAATGTTCGTCAATGAGCTCTCTCCATCATGCTCGAAAAATAGCAAATGAATTAAAACATTGGATAGAACGAGGTGAATTTTTCTTGAATCCTCCAGCGGAAACATTGCCAATCAGTACAGATTTTAAACCAATGAAGCAAACTTCAGAACTAAGATTTGTTAAAGATTTAATGAAGGAAGCTACAATATGTTATGAGGACTGTGACATTAAAATTGTTGCAGAAATGATTATCGATAAGAATGTCAATCACATAGTAATTACCAACAGGGATCTCATTCTCAAGGGAATTGTAACAAGTTTTGATATAACGAAAGCTATCGCAAGAGATAAAGACGATTTGAAGGAAATCATTACTAAAAAGGTCATAACTACCACAGGTAACGAACCAATTGAAGTCGCTGCCCGGAAGATGAAAGTAAATGAGATATCAGCCCTCCCTGTCATAGATGACGATAACAAGGTTGTAGGTATAATAAGCTCTGAGGAAATAATATGAATTGTATTGGAGATGATAATAAACATGACAATAGTTAATATAACTTTACCATTTGGCTTGATTAAAGATATTAAAGATTATTCAAGAATAATCAATGAAATTCTAAAACATGAAATTTCTTTCAATATTTTGAAATTTTCTACAAGTCCTACAGGAATAACAATATTGTTAGATATTCCCGAAGATAAAATTAAAACTATAACAGAATCGCTTGAAAAGAATAACGTGATATTAAATAAAAAAGGGAGAATATCTATTAACTGGGATAAATGCGTTCAATGTGGAGCATGCATTTCATTATGTCCTACTGATGCCTTACATTTTGATGATGAAGTTAAGCTAGAATATTCAGAAGATAGCTGCTTGGCATGTTTAATATGCTTGGATTCGTGCCCAAGGCATGCTATAGAAGAAAATTTCTAATTTTTTCTTACTCCTTTTAATCTTGTTCAGTAATAGTATTATAAATTTCCATGATCCGCTTATCTTGACGTTTTAGCGTAATGCAGCGTTCTTCTTCACATCCTCTCAAGATGGCAATTAATTCGTTTAAATGAATTGTTGGCAGATCTAATCTCTCGCCAAAAAAGTCATCCATCTGATCTCTAAATTCGGGTTTACTCAACGTGTAAAGACATGTGGGACAAGGCATGAGCATGAAATCTGCGTCAACGTTTTCAGCACTTTTTAGCTTTTTAAAAGTGACTTTTAAAGCATCTTTAGGATGTAAGACTATTTGGGAGGCACCCCACCCGCAGCATGATTCTCGTTCTTGATAATCAACAGGTAAACCTCCAAATAATTCAATGAAATCCTCTAATTTAGTTTTGTCTTTAAAATAGTCATTTTTTAAGGTACCATCATCGTTCCTTTTATCTCGTTCTAAATTTAAGTAATGACATCCGTAATGAGTTGCTACTTTAAGTCCTCTGAGATCAAATTTGAGGGAATTTATTACGTGATCTTTTATTAAATATAAAAAATCTAAATCATGAATTATTCTTAACTTAGGTTTTTCTAGAATATCGTATTGATGAGGGTATGATTCACCACCTTCTTTCTTTTTTACATTATTCAAGATTTCTTGAGTCTTCCTCCTTATCTCTGGGACATTAAGGAAATCCCTACCTCTTAATAAAGAGTTATAACAACCATTACAACTCACTAATAAAATGTCTGCTTGTTGATTTATTTCACTTATATTTCTTTCATTTATTGCAGAGAATTGTGCCCTTGTAATCAAATTTCTCTGTAAAAAAGTGCCAGAGCAACAAGATTGGTTTTTACAAGTAGTAACCTTAAGATTCAACTCCTCTAATAAATCTTGAATCCCCCATCTCACTCCTGGAAAATATTTCTCGAGGCATGCTTTAAATAGACAAAGCTTTTTATCCTTGAAAAAATCTAATGGATCTGGATATTCTTTCTCTATTTTTTCAAAGTCTAAAGCTAAATTTTCAAATTCCATTTTTTTTATTTTTTATCATTTATTTTTAAATTTCCAAATTCATGATTTTTTTCTTTTCTTTTTTTCTTTTTCACTTGCCTTAAAAACATACTTTATTCGGGCAAAATTGCATATTTCGTTTAATTCTTCCATTCTCTCCTTTGGTAATGAACCATCTAAAGGTTCATCTAAGACAGTTCCATTTGTGAGGAAACGCTCAGCCATTTCCACGTATTTAGTGAGATCATTGTAGCGCGGTCCGTATCCCCGCTTAAATGACTCATTCCGTAAATTCAAAATCAATAATGGAATGTTAATGCCCTCTTTAGGACATACTCGTTTACATCTTTCGCATAGAAAGCAATACCATATGGATGGATCCTTTAAAACACTGCGATCTCCTTTTAATATTTTTGATATTATTTTTCTGATGTTGAAATCGGAAATTTTAGAAGCGGGACATTCTCCCACGCATTTTCCGCAGGAAATGCATTGCCTAATATTTTTATTCTGCTCCACATCGTCTGATAATTCTTTTAAGAACTCATCATTCCAATCATCATCAGATTCAATATCATTATCCATGATTTAAGACAAGTATTGATTTTATTTCTCTTTCTATATGATCACCATAATTCATTGTAAAAAAACTATTAGTTTTTGAAAATAAGATGAACCCGCAAATTGACTAATAATAATAAGAAATCTCAGTTCCATTATTAAGTGAATTAGATAATCATAAGAAATAACTTTTTGATAAAGCAATAATAATATTTAATATATCATTTATTTTCAAAATTTGAGATGATATGATGTGTTATTAAAAGGAAAAAACATTGTCATAACTGGATCGGGACGGGGTATTGGCGAAGCAATTGCAATCGCAATTGCTAAAGAAGGGGCTAATGTTGGAATAACATCCAGAAGCATTGATGAATTAAACAATACTAAACAAAAGATTGAAAAATCAGGTCTTAATGTCAAGGTGGTAGTAAAAACAGCTGATATCACGAAATATTCTGAGACCGAAAAACTATTTAAAGAATTCCATGAAGAGTTGGGAGCATTAAATGGAGTCATTGCGAATGCTGGTGCTTCTAGAATGGGAAAAACTCATGAATTTGACTCAGAGCGTTTTTCTTTTATCTTAGACGTTAACATACTCGGAGTTTTTCATACATTTAAAGCGGTGTATCCTTATCTTAAGAAAGATGACAAAAAAGATAAAGCAAGATTCATCATCACGGGAAGTGCAGCATATCCAAATGCCATGCCCATGTTTGCGGCGTATACAGCCACTAAATATGCTACGGTCGGCTTACAAAAAGCACTTGCAGCTGAATATAAAAAAGAAAATATCACGTTTAATCAAGTCCTACCGACAATGGTAGATACACGGTTATTACGAGGCAAAAAAGCTGGAGATGGCAATAAACCAGATAGTGTGATGCATCCATGGGAATTGAATGATTATTACGTATTTTTATTATCAGAGAAAGCAAATCGAGTAAATGATGAATTGATCTACCCCATCGATTTTGACATTGTTAAGAAACTGATTAATGAAGCACCCGAAGATAAAAAAGAAAGTTGGGATACGTTTAGCGTCTATCTTGAGGAACAAGCTTCAAAAACTTATGAAAATGTAAGAAAACTGAGAAGACTGGTAGAATTTTTCTTAGATCGATGAGAAATTATCATCAATCAGTGATATTTAACATCTACAAAATTTTTTTATTTTTCAAATTATCTCGTATTCAATTATATTTTCGTTTTTATCATAATGCTCAGTGAGCAATTTTAAATGACTAAAATATTCATTAAAAGAAATATCTTTATTCTTGTATCGTTTGTTAATTTTTTCGATAATATAGTATGGTGTAAATTTAATAAATCGGATATCTGAAAGAAGAAGGACGATTCCTTTTGTTTCATAAATAATTCGTTTTTCTATTAATTCATTAAATAAATCTTCATTATTATTCAATATATCCAAGCAATTAGTAACTGACATTGGTCCTTTTCTCAATTTTTCTAATAGTGTA
>SDNN01000097.1 GCA_004524425.1 Promethearchaeota archaeon | reverse complement strand
TTCCCATCATCAATATATTCAACATGATCTTTAAAAATTGAAGAATTATAATTCTCTTCTTTTAAATCATTAAGGCAAGTCTCAAAAATTAATTCGAATTTTACAGTCAAATCCTCTAAAAAATTAATTTGTGAATACTTTTCCTTTAAGAGATCGCGCCTTAAATAAATGTTTTCGTAATTAAATTGTTTTAATTCTTTCAGCGCTTCAAATACTTCTTTAGTATAGCCAATTGTATCATTATCCAAGCTGAACTCTAATAAATCCATTATTAAATTATTCATTATTTTTCGATTAGTATCCCCTAGGACTTTTTTACAATTATCAGGAATATCTCTTCTTTTTATAAAGTTTAATAAAATTGCATCTTCAATATCTCTTCCTATATAAGAGATCGCGTCTCCTAGCCGCACCGCACATCCTTCATAACTCATGGGTATTCTCTTAATAGTGTTGTTTTTAAAGCAATCCTCATATTCTCTGAAATGATCTTCCCAAGTTTTACCATTAATTTTGGTTGGTTTTAATTCTTGTTCATTGATCTCCCCATCATGACAGAGAATACCATCCAAAACTTGTAATGTTAAATTTAATCCTCTGGCCGGCTTTTTAGGAAATCTTCTTTCTAAATAAGATAACCATCGGATACTCTGGGCATTATGGCTAAAATTATCTAAATTATACTTTTTTCCAATTTTATCCAAGATTTGTTCCCCCAAGTGACCATAGGGTGCGTGACCAATATCATGTCCTAAAGAAATAGCTTGACAAAGATCATTATTAAGTTTCAAAACTCGACTTATTTGTTCTGCAACTCTCGAGACTATTAGCACGTGTAATGAGCGATGAGTTATGTTAGCATTGATAATATCAAAAAATACTTGAGTTTTATCTATATAACGAGCATATGCCTTGGAGTGTACTATTCTGTCCACATCTCTAAAGAAAGGCGGTCTAATATCTTTATAATCTTTTTTGTCTTCCTCCTCATAATATCGAACTGCTTGAGAATCTAAAATGCCATGAATTCCAATTTCACTATCTCTTCTTAATCTTAGACGGAGCTGTTCTATCTTTTTATTATCCATAATTCGAATCTCGCTCCAAAATTAAAGACCTTTTGATTTAATAATAGAAGATCATGAAAAATAAAGTTTTAACCGAAAGTAAAATCTATTGCTTTATAGGGGCATTTTTCCATGCACTCTAAACATAAATTACACTCCCCATTTCCCGTAAAAAATTCAAAGGGTTCATCAAGAATTCTAATTTGTTTAGGGCAGATCTTTTCACAAATACCACATTCAGCTCTTCCAACACATCTGACAGGACTTCTCGAAAGTTTGAGAAATGAATAATCACTTGCAGCTGCTAATAAAGCTCCGAAAGGACATAAATATCTGCAGTAAGCCCGAGGATAATAAAAGGCAACGATCAAGACTATAATATAAAAGGAAAACATAACGAATACCCAAAAATCAGTGAAAAGAGGTTCTAATCCCGATTGATCCCACATCTCTTGTACCAAGTTAGGAAAAAAAACAAAAATATATTCTGATAAGGAAAAGTAACCCACAGGATTTTCTGCTAAATCACCAAGACTCGCTTTATAATCCTTGTAAAAATCATTATCTATATTTTTGGCAATTCCTAAGGGTATGATTATGATAAATAAGAGAATTACAATAAAAAATTTGAGATTTAACATTGATTTATGAGTCTCCAACTTAACTCTTTTTTTCTTTGGAGAAACGATTGATAATGCATCTTGAATCGTCCCAATGGGACAAATCCAACCACAAAAAAATCTATTTGTAAATAAAACGACGATTAACAAAAGTCCGATAAGTAAAAAAGGAAATTCTCCTTCTGCAAAAAATTTAAAAAGATATTCAGCAAATCCTGCCCCTTTAGATAACGGATTCCTCGGAGATGCAAGAATTGGTAACACTTTAACGAAAGATTCAAGGGCTACCAAGTTAACATTAAATATGAATTCAAGAATCACGTAATTAATGAATAAAAAAGAAACAACCTGTACAAAATGTCTTAATATACGTAATTTATTATTTTTTAAACTACTAATGCTCCTTCCACTCTAAGAAATTCCATTGATTTATAAATTTTAAGATAATAAGTAATTCTTATTTAAAAAAAATTAAGATTTCCTAAAACGATAAGATAATTTAAGTAAAAGAGTTTAAAAATTTGATATTGTTGAAATTCGGATTTTTTTTATTTCAATATCAATGTCTCGCAGTTTTTCGGTGCCTTGGTTGATTTTCTGAGTTTTTTATGAATCATCGTGCTTAAGGATATACATTTTGATTCCTCTCCATGATTCGTTATTACAACCTTAGGTCTTGGTTGGATTCGGCGCAGGAATTGTGATATCTGGCTCCTTGAGGAGTGACCACTGAATCCTTCAAGTGTAAATACATTAAGATTTAATTTGACTAGTTGTGTCCGTCCCTTTGCATCAACATATTGAAATTCTCTAAATCCTCTTTGAATTCTATTACCTAGCGTACCTGAAACTTGATAAGACACGAAAATTAGAGCACTATTTTTATCACCGGCTAATCCCTTAAGATATTGTACTGATGGACCACCAATCAGCATGCCACTAGTTGCCATTATAATACAAGGGCCTCCCTTGAGAACATCCATTCTTTCTTCATATGAAGAAATTGTAGTAAAGAAATCACTCAAAAATGGATTCTTTCCTTGGTGTAATATTTTTTCTCTTAAATCACTACTAAGATAATCAGGATTAGCAGTATGTATAGCTGTCGCTTCACTAATTAAACCATCTAGAAAAATTGGAACTTTTTCAATGATTCCTTTGGAAATATATTCTTCCAGTACTATTACTAATTCTTGAGCTCTGCCCACTGCTAGTACAGGTATTAATATTTTTCCTCCTTTTTTGACCGTTGAATTGATGATTTGTTTAAGTTCTTTTTCGGAGTCATGCCTGCTCGGGATTCGGTCCTGTGGACCGCCGTAAGTTGCCTCAATAAGTAAGCTTTCTACTCTTGGAAATTTAATGTTTGCTTTTTCAAGTAAACGCGTTTTTTGAAACTTGAAATCACCTGTATAGACAAAATTATAACCTCCCTTTCCAAAATGTAAGTGAATTATTGAAGAACCTATGATGTGACCAGAATTATGTAGTGTGAGTTTAATATCTGGAGCAATATCAGTAACTTTCCCCCATGAGAGAGGAATAGTATGAAGTACCGTCGTTTTTACATCTCTTTTAGAATAAGGAGGAGAGATTCCTTCCTTTTCACATATCTGAACATAATCCAGTTGCAACATCGTTGATAAATTTCTTGTGGGTAAAGTACAATATACTGGACCCCTATAACCATACTTATATAGAAAAGGTACCAAGCCGCAGTGATCTAAATGAGCATGAGTCACTATAACTGCATCTAAATCTCTCAGTGAGAATTCTGGAATATCAAAAAATGGAAACCTTTCACGGGGATTTCCGACATTTAATCCACAATCTAATAAAATGTTGCTATCTCTAGTTTGCATTAAAATACATGACCTTCCAACTTCTCTAAAACCTCCTAATGCAGTCATCCGAATTTGAAGATCGTTGAACAGAATGGGACGATGAATTCTTTTCCCAATCCGTAATAATATATCTTTCTGCGTTTTTCTTTCCTTTTTAAGCATGCCTCGAATTAATTGTATTGTCCTTGATGTTATGGGTGGTGTTCTTACTGTTCTCGGTTGCCAAAAAGTATTTGCTCTTATTTCTTTTAGATTGACGCCCTTTTTACCGATTACCAATCCAGGTTTTCCTGACTCAATAATTACCTCTCCCCTGGTATGATCAAATTCAATTGCCGAAATTTCAGCTTCTTCACCTACCAAGTTTTTAATATAGGCCTCTGTTTCATTAGGATCTTTTCTTTTATCCACGTTCCAGCGAAATACAACACGCTTTCTCATTAATTTTGCCAAATCCTTTAACATACTGGAGTTATTATCGATAGTTAAATCGCTATTCTCTGAATAGACGGCAATTTCTGGTCCTTCAAATTCTATCTTTTGAACTTTTATTTCTGCAGGAATATTTTCAACAATCTGATCCTTTATTCTTTGCAGCTCACTTTCGAAACTCAATTTTCATTGCTCTCCTTAAAATAATTAATTTGGGTGTAGATTTTGGTTTTCACTTTAAATTAATCACTAAAATGACTATTTTAAAAATTTTATATATTTTTATTACAAAATTCGTTTATTATTATGAATTTATTTAAATTATTTGTAATTTCTATGTTTGTATAAACAAGGTTTGATTCTCTAACGTGATACATTTCGTGAGAGAATTGAATTAGAAAAAATAATTTCTAAATTACCATGTTTAATATACTAGTACTCAAATAAAAACCTTTTCATTATATTTCATATTAATTAAAATCCAAAATTCAGCATCAACAAGCTATATATTAAAACTTCTAATTGACTAGATAAAATTTTTTTAAAAGAAAAAATTTGTAGAGGTATGAAAAAGGTAAAAGTTGGTGCCATTGCTTCAGGTTCAGGTTCAAATTTCGAAGCGATAGTAGAAGCTACTGAGAATGGAATATTGAGAGATAAAGCGAATGTCGAAGTATTAATTTGTAATAAAGCTGGAGCATATTGCATGGAACGTGCTAAAAAGCATGAAATCCCTCATTTTTTGGTTAAATCTGATGAACATGATGGGACGAGAGTAGAATTTGATCAAAAATTAATTGATGTTTTAGAAAAATATAATTGTGAGCTGATTGTATTGGTTGGATACATGAGGTTTGTAAGTAAAATGTTTATAGAACATTTTAAGGGAAATGTGATGAACATTCATCCCTCATTATTACCTTCTTTTAAAGGCATGCACGCTCATAGGGATGTTTTAGCATATGGAGTCAAAGTATCTGGATGCACGGTTCATTTCGTTGATCCCGAGGAGGATCATGGGCCAATTATCATACAAAAATGTGTACCTGTATATGATACTGATACCGAAGATACCCTCGGTCCAAGAATATTAGAATGGGAACACAAGATCTTTCCCAAGGCAATAGAATTATATTGCGATAAACGATTACACGTAGATGGGAGAATTGTCAAGATCGATGGTGAAGTTAATTTATAGATGATTCTTTAATATTATGTGGGAAATGATTTTTCAAATGAGCTTTCTGACCCATCTGAGGTTGATTTTTATCAATTAAATGAAGAAGATCTTGAGTAGCGAGGGGAAATCATTTCCCTCTTTTTCTTCTAAGTCATGAATACTAAAATTTTAATCGAATTAATTACATTTTAAATTAGTTTGAATAGAGATATAAAGCAAAAACATGCCTCCTCGTAAAGCTATTTCTGAAATTCTCAATTTAATGAAAAAAACGGAATCTATAAGAAATGCAGGGTTCGTGGGCCATATCGACCATGGAAAAACAACCTTGACTGACTCACTATTAAGTGAAGCTGGTTTATTGAGTCCTGAATTGGCTGGGGAAGCTCGTGCCTTGGATTACCTAGAAGAAGAGCAAAAGCGAGGAATCACGATGAAGTCCACGAATATTTCTCTATATTATGAAAAATCCCTCGAAGGTCATGATCCGTTTTTAATTAACCTGGTCGATACTCCAGGACATTTAGACTTCAGTGGAAAGGTAACAAGAGCTCTAAGATTAATAGATGGAGTTGTTGTGGTAGTTGATGCTGTAGAAGAGATAATCACCCAGTCAGAGACCGTGGTCAAGCAAGCATTAGAGGAAGGAGTAAGACCTGTTCTTTTCATAAATAAGGTGGATCGTCTCATCAGGGAAATGAAACTTACGGATGATCAAATAAGAAAAAAATACATCCGAATAATTAATGACTTTAATAAGCTTATAGAAAGATATGCAGAAGACCCATATAATAAAGAATGGAAAGTTTCTCCGGCAGATGGAAATGTGGCATTTGGATCGGCACTTCATAGATGGGGATTTACGGCAAAAATAATGAAGAGCAGCGATATAAAATTCAGTGATATAAGAAAGAGATATCAAAAAGAAACTTATACTAGAGAGTCTTATTCTGATTTGCAGATTTATCTCCCCATACACGCGGCAATCCTCGAAATGATTGTTGACCATCTTCCCAATCCCATTGAAGCTCAGAAATATAGGATTAAAAAAATTTATGAAGGAGATCTCAATACTAAGACTGCGACTTCAATGATTAATTGTTCTACAGATGGTCCATTGATAATCTGCTTGAGTAAAGTACAAGCCGATAAACATGGATTGGTGGCAACTGGAAGAATATTTTCAGGTAATTGTTCTATAAAGAAGGAAATTTTTCTATTAAGAGAAAACAAATATGAGAAGATCCAAAGAATTGCTATATTCATGGGACAAAGAAGAGAGCAAGTTGATAAGATTCCAGTTGGAAATATTGTGGCCATAGAAGGTCTAAAAGAAGTAAAAAGCGGAGAGACAATCATCGAACCAGATTATTTAGATCAAATAGTTCCTTTTGGAAACGTAAAGTATGTCACAACTCCAGTAGTGACTGTTTCAATTGAGCCGGAATATTTAAGGGATTTAGATAAGATGAAAGAACTCATTGAAAACTTGTTGATAGAAGATCCAAACTTGAAATTTGAAATTAATGAAGAAAACGGAGAGTTCTTGTTATCTGGTATGGGACCTCTCCATCTAGAAGTAACTGCTAACGAGCTAGATAAAAGAGGAATTCCTGTTTCGATTTCAGAACCGAGAGCAGTCTTCAAAGAATCATGTAAACATGGATCTTCAATTATAAGAGTCGAATCTGCAAACGGACAAAATTCTCTTCAGCTTAAGATTGAGCGCTTAGATGAGAAAACCATGGAATTTTTTCGTTCAATGGAATATCGTTCTATCAAACCTAAAAGCAAATTACTGGACTTATTAAAGGAAAGAACGGGACTCAACGAAGATGAAGTTGAAGGTTTTTGGAATTGTGATGAGGACCTGAATATGCTCATCAACCAAAGCGAATTGGATAATGATTTCTACATGGACATGATACCAAAAATAATAGATAAAATTCATTTAAATGGCCCTTTATGCGGTGAAAAACTAACTGAAATAAAAATCATTATAAAAGAATTGGATATAAATCAACTCAGTGAAGAGAATGCTTTTACAGAATTATCTGCCATGTTTTATGATGCCGTTAAGAAGGGATTAAATGAAGGTGAAATGATATTATTGGAACCTATCTATCACACCATCGTCCAGGTTCCTCCAGAATACATCAGAAATGTTATTTCATTGTTATCAAAACATTCAGCCAAAATTAAAGCCATTGATCAAGACAATGAATATCAAGCAATTATAGGAATATTGCTCCCAGTGAGAAATTCCATTAAATTCGCAGAGGATATCCGATCTACTACTTCAGGTAGGGCCTTCTGGCAAAATGAATTTCATGCTTTCATGGAAGTTCCGGAACATGAAGCTAAGGCCTTAATAAATGAACTAAGATTTCATAAAGGACTATCTTGGTAATTTTTTAAATAAATAATCTTTAATACCATAAGAGATGTAAATGAATGGAAATATCAGATCCTTATGACGTTATAATAAAAAAAATGCGCGAATATCCAAACGATATTCCTGTTGATGAGACTGGTAATGTGTCTGAAGCTTTTAAAGAATATTTAAAATTATTTTTCACTCCCGAAGAAGCGAAGGTTGCTCAACATTTAGAAATCATGCCTTTATCTGTGAATGAAATTGCAAAACGGATGGGCAAATCTCGAAAGGAAACTAAACAAATACTAAAAAATATGGCCGATAAAGGAATTATTCAAGATATAGCAGGATATTCTTATTTTGTTACGGTTGCTCACTTATTTAATATTGGTTTTAAATATACTAAAGCTTTAGAAAGGCTTGGAAAAAAAGGTGCGGAATTATACCAGCAATTTTTCATTACTGAAAAGTTTTATAAACGCTATGAATCTTCTGATGAGGGAACGCCACTCACGAGAATCGTTCCCATTGAAAAAGCAATCGATCATCAATCTGTCATTACCAATGCAGAAGAGATTCATCAAATCCTGGATAATTGCATTCCTCCCATCGTGGCTACAGATTGTCCATGTAGGAATAGAACCGAAACCCTCGGTATTAGAGAATGTAAAGGTAAGTATCCCATTGAAGAATCGTGCCTACAAGTAGGGCCATTTGGAAGGTACTTTCTTGATCGTGGAGAAGGGAAGGAGCTAACGATTGAAGAAGCTCATGTCTTAGTGGATAAATTGGCTAAATTAGGACTTCTATTTACCACTGAAAATGTCATTCAAGCGAATCACCAAATAATTTGTTGTTGCTGTGAATGCTGCTGTAGTTTATTGAGAGGGATGACTAGATTTGAAGAGAAAAATGAATTTTGCACGGCAAAATCGAATTATATATCTCAAGTAAATGAAGATTTGTGTATAGGTTGCGGTTTATGCGTAGAGAGATGCATTTTTGGAGCAATTACTTTAGCAAACGAAAAAGCTTCTGTTAATACTGAAAAATGTTACGGCTGTGGTGCTTGTGCAGTAACTTGTCCTTCTGGTGCGATAAAACTCCATCGTCGAGAAAGATCAGAAATTCTGAAAAATTTTAAAGAACTTACCGAAAGGATCTATAAAGAAAATAGAATGTAAATCTAGCTGATCATTTTTTTACGTTAAGCACGTACACTTGTCTCCCATTTGAACCCAAGCCATCAAAAGAAAGCTGTAGTATTAATTATTCTGATTTCTTTTCCGATAATTTTTGGACTCTTGATGCTTCTTGGTATAATGGCAGACAAGTTTGGTCTAAGGGTTTCATTCATACCCACTCTTTTAATTGCTAGCATCGGATTTTTCTTGGTTAAATGAAGTAAAAATAATTAGATTCATGGATTCTAAAAGGATCATTTTGAAGGGATTAAAAACATGCGCCCGGCGGGAATTGAACCCGCGCCGTCAGGTTGGGAACCTGACATACTACCCCTATACTACGAGCGCTTGAATTGATATAACTAATAGTCTTTAATAAAAATTAAATCTTTTTAGAAATCTCATATTATAATTTCTTGGAATTGTCAATGATTTTTTAAATAGTGGAAAAATGACTTAATCATGAAGTGCTTAAGAAAATTGATGGATAAGTTGCTTAAAATTGCTCCTGGAGGGTATTATGGAATTTTGTCTGTTATGATTAGACTAATTGGCGACTTCATCGCATTTTTATTTTTTCCAGGATACAATATGATTGATAACATGGTTTCTGACTTAGGGATCGGTCCAGGTGGTATCTTTTTTAGCTTAGGATTGATCATTTCTGGAATAGTATCCATTCCATTTTATGTAGCTGTCATTAGATCTTTTGAGGTGGAAGAAAACAGAAATAAGATGAAAAAATTCGCTCTTGCTGTATATTATATTTCAAATATGACTTATATTATGATTGGATTTTTTCCTTCTGATGAAAGTAATTATCCCATTTTTTTCTTGCATGGAACCCTTGCAATAATTTGTTGGTTAACTGCAGTAGCATATCTATTGTTATTCAGCAAATTAATGATGATGGATGATAAATATAATTCATTAAATTCTTGTTCTGGGATTATTCTTATAGGATTTTTGATCGTTTTTTTATTTACTTGGGTGCCAATAATAGAATGGTTAATGACCTTCGCATTTATGGCGTGGTTATTAACATTATCTTACTTTTTGATATCTAATGATCTATAATTTGAGAATTTTTATATTAGTTTAACTTTCTTTTATCGTGATAAGCAATTTAAAGACAAATCATTAATATTAAAAGATTTAACATTTAGGAGCGACATTTACTTACCATGAGAAAAATCTTTGACAAACTCTTGAAAATTGCTCCAGGCGCATATTATGGCATTTTGTCTGCG
>SDNN01000096.1 GCA_004524425.1 Promethearchaeota archaeon | reverse complement strand
TATTATAACAACAAAAAAAAGTTGATTAGATGGCGGATTTAGGTTCAATTATAGTAGCTACAACTTTTTTCATAATTTATGGAATCTTCCTATTTTATGATTGGTTTAGACCTGGAGAAAAGTGGGGCTTCTTGGCATATGTAACTGCTGTATTACCAGCAGATACCTTATGGTTCATGGGCTTTGATGTATTGATTGCCTATACGGTCCTATTCATGCTATGGAATGTATGTTTGATTCGAGATCTATTATTTGTATTTCGAAAGGACAGGGAATATGATGATATTTTCTTATTTCTCATACTAGGTATCATAGTTCATATCATACTTACTGCAATCTTGCCCGCACCCCAAGTAAATCCCAAGATGCAACAAAATACCGCCCCCTGGGGGTTTTTTTATTTTCCAGACGTTTATACGGCGACTTATGGAATACAATCATGGGTAGATCCTAGCGCCTTGTTAGCTTTCAGGCTTTCAGCGACATTCATGGTAATCTTAGTAATCATGCCAATGATAGTGGATTTAAAGGAAAGCGAGGAACATATAAGTTTATTAGCACTAGTCATAATCGACGCTATATTCATCCTTCCGTTCCTTTGGTTAGCTTATGTCTGGGTTGGGGGGCTCGGATGGCCCTTAACGTTCTTATTTGCCGTGGTTTTATTGATCATTCTACTGCTGTTAACAAGGGAAAAGTAAATATTCACTTAAATAAATTTTATTTTTTTTCAATTCTGTATTAATTTTTTAACCTTTATTCTTATATAATATATAGAATATAATTAGAGCATCCAAAATAAAAGTAAAAGTTGGGAGAAGAGATTGGCGAAAAAAAAAGAGGTATCTAATGAAGAGGATAAATCTGAAGATTCAGATTCTACAAACACTTACACATTAAAAGATTTGCCAGGAGTAGGGGACGCAACTGTAAAAAAATTGAAAGATGCTGGCTTTGTTTCCATACGTGGTATTGCCATGATGCCTTTGAGTAAATTGATGGAAGAGGCAGGCATAGGTGAGAAGACTGCAGAAAAGATCATCAAGGCAGCCCAGGACATGGAAAAAATGGGTTTTCTTTCTGCTGAAGAAATATGGGAAAAAAGAAAAGTTCTAAAAAGAATTTCAACAGGAAGTCAAAATTTTGATGATTTAATTGGCGGTGGAATAGAAACAGGAGCAGTCACGGAGTTATTCGGCGAATATCGGACTGGTAAGACCCAGGTGGTGCATCAGTTATGCGTGAATGTCCAATTACCGGAAGAAAGAGGTGGTATTGAGGGAAATGCCTTATATGTAGATACGGAAGGAACTTTTAGACCAGAACGAATAATTCAAATGTCCGAAGCAAAAGATTTAGATTACAACAATGTCTTGAAAAACATTACGGTGGGTAGAGCATACAATTCGGATCATCAGATTTTGCTCATCAAGGAAGCACCAAAGATCATAAACGAACATAACATTAAATTGGTCATTGTAGATTCATTAATAAGTCATTTCAGGAGTGAGTATATAGGAAGAGGTACTTTAGCTAATAGGCAGCAAATATTAAACAGGCACATACATGATTTGCTTAGGTTAACCGAAGCCCATGAGGAGTTGGCCGTGGTGGTCACTAATCAAGTATCATCAAGACCAGATGTGTTCTATGGAAATCCCACGACTCATACTGGAGGTCATATAGTAGCGCACGGTGCCACGGTTAGGATTTATCTTCGCAAGGGGAAGGGAGAGCAAAGAATCGCGAAAGTGGTGGATGCGCCAAATTTACCAGAAGAAGATTCGATTTTTTCCATCACAGAAGACGGGATCGGGGATTAACAAAAATTCATTGATTCAGGTGTCCGTGGTGATGTAATCCCAATCCTCATCAGACTTCACCACCCAATTCAACGAGTGATGCCATTCTTGTATGATGGATGGATGATAAGGAACCATGATTTCTTTTTGATGGATTTGAGCATCTCTTATTTCCCAGTGAATTTGATATATCTTATCTAGCATGGCATGGATTTCGTTAGGATCTCTTAATTCTGCTGTTTTGGAATCAACTTCCAAGTAAAACTCATCCTCCTTCAATAAATTTTTGATTTGGTCTAAATTGCGCTCATTTCCTGGAATTTCCGCGAATTCAACCTCATGCAGGACCCATAATAGAATATAAATTGCTTCCGCTCTCCAGCTTAATTGAATGATTTCATGAGTGTTATTCTCATTCGAAGAGAGTAAAAATTTTTTTTCATAGTCAGACACATCCGACCAAAATCCATTATCCTTCAAAATTTTGACCACTTTTGTTTTCTCTCTACCAGTAGCCGCCTGAAAAATTCCTATTAAAACAATTATTCTACGGGCTATCTCTCTTGGATTTCTCATTTCATGCAATCCATGCTTTTTTAGCTTTAATTAAATCATGAAAATTTAAATAATATAACACTATTGAAGTAATATCCAATTTTAAGGTTTTATGTGAAATAAAATGGGATTAGAACAATTATCCCAGCTGGAACTGTTACAATACGTCTTAATTATTGTATTTGTTGGCATTGCTCTAGCTAGTGGAGTTAAAATTATCATCAGGTATTTTAAATATAAGGTGAGAATCCTACTAACCTTTGGCTTAACCTGGATCTTTCTTTCCTCTGCGTGGTGGGGTTCAGCTATTATATTTTTTTTAATATTAAGTAACCTGCCGCTAATATATGAATTTGATCTGTTAATCGAACATGTTTTCCTTCCCGTGGGGTTGATCTTGTGGACTTATTCCTTTTGCGAAGTTTCTTATCCACATCTCAAGAAAACTCTTTTACCGCTTATAATCATCTTGGGTACCTTATATGAGGTCCTATTGTTATATTTTTTACTAACTGATCCAGCTGTGATTGGAAGACAAACCGGTGAATATGAAACTACCAAAACTATTTTTACCCAATCATTTACAGCTATCATTCTTGCTGTTTTTATTATTACGGGAGTAATTTTTAGCATGAAATCATTACAGACAAATGACTTGAGGATTGTGTGGAAGGGTAGATTTTTGCTTGTAGCATTCGTCTCTATGGCTATTGGAGCCGTTTTAAACCTCATTTGGGATTTTAATATCTTACCAAAAAATGCCATCACACTTGTTATAATCAGAATCTTTCTTATAGTTAGTTCAATCTTCTATTATTTAGGATTCCATTTACCTGAAGGTTTGGCAAGGAGATTAATCAAGGAATTAAAGTAAAGTTAAAATCATATTCATGACCATTTAAATTAATAGATCATTTAAGGAACATGAAACCATGGTTAGATTAACAATTCTTATTGATGACATCAATGGAGTTGAAAAAGATTTTGTCAAATCATTTGGGTTTGCTGCGCTTATCGAAAAAAACAATAAAAAGGTGTTGTTCGATGCCGGGACTCATGTCAGTCCACTTTTAACGAATTTAAAAACTATTGATGTCTCTCCAGCATCATTGGATGCCGTCATTCTTTCCCATAATCATAATGATCATACTGATGGGTTGCCCGGGATATTAAGAAAAAATAATAGCATTCCAGTTCACGTAAATAAAGATTGGAATGTACCGGTGAGTTTTCAAGGAAAACGAATTCCTGAGAAGAATTTAAGAATTAATGATAACGCTAGAGAAGTTAAAGAAATAACTAATGGGATCTATTTGACGAATTCTTATTTCTCATCAGATTATGGTAAGATTTATGAACATGCGTGTTATATAAAAACAGATAATTCATTTATTTTATTATGTGGTTGTTGCCATCCAGGTTTAAATAATTTTTTAAAAGACAGAAAACAATTAAACATTCCATTAGATTCGCCTTTACACTTTATTGGAGGCATGCACGGATTTCAATTTACCGACAGTCAAGCAAATGAACTATCTCCAATAGTCAAATCCGTGATTTTATGCCATTGTACGATGCAAGCTAAAATGTTTCGAGAACAATTTGGAGATAAATGCTCATTAGGTATCGTGGGAAAAACCATGAATTTTCCTTCAGAAAGCCCTAACTAATGAAAAATACTAATTTTTTACGGTTTATCAAAACATTTTAAAACATGATTTTTCCTTACTCTGAGAAAACATTTAAATTCAAATTGGATATAATAATTTATTAAAAATTTATAAAAAGGAGAGAAAAAAAATGAGCTCAGAAAGATTTTGGACCAAGTCATATGATGCACACGTGCCCAAGTCAATAGATTATAAGATTGAAGATTTTGGAACCATGCTAACCAATGCCATGGAACGATTTCCCGACAAGGTGGGAATTTATTTCTACGAGAGCGAATACTCATACAAAGAAGTCCTTGAAAAATCTCGCAAGTTTGCCACGTTTCTTCAAAAACAAGGCTTGAAGAAGGGTGACGTCGTGGCGATGAACATCCCGAATTGTCCGCAATATCTCTTCGCTCTATTTGGAACATATATCGCAGGAGGCGTTTCTTCAGGATTATCCCCTCTTTTAAGTGACGTAGAAATGCAATATCAATTAGACGATTCTGATGCGAAATTCATAGTAACCTTGGATGTCATATATGAAAAGGTTCTTTCAAAAATTCTGGATAAATTACCCAAACTTAAGGTCATTATTCCTACAAATATCTCAGAATTCATGGGATTCCCAAAAATTAAGGTAGCGTTAGGAAAACTCTTAAAGAAGATCCCCAAAGGAAAAATGGATCCGTGGCCCGGAAAAACAGTAGTTCCCTTTCTTGAAGCCATGGAAACCCCCATTGATCTTAAAAAAGTAAAAATTGATCCCAAAAATGACTTGATGTTGATTCAATATACAGGTGGAACGACTGGACGTCCGAAAGGAGTTGAAATTACTCATGCTAACCTGTGCGTAAACATGCAACAGTTTGATATTTGGTTAGACAGGACTAAAGGACACGACGTCACTATCTCTGCTTTTCCCTATTTCCATTTAGCAGGGTTATTCGTGTGTTTATTCCTGACTTATATATCATCATCCCATATTATCATTGCAAATCCTAGAGATACCGACCACCTAATAAAGGAGATCATTGAGAAAAAACCTACGATCTTTGCGAATGTCCCTACTCTTTTTCTAATGCTCCAGCGCAATCCTAAATCTAAAAAGATTCCAGACGAAACGCTAGATAATATTGAATTGTGGTTTTCAGGAGCAGCCCCCTTCCCTGCAGAAGCAGTAAAGGATTTTGAAAAGGATTTCCGCTCAAAAGACAAGTTCATTGAAGTGTATGGGATGACTGAATCTGCAGTTTTAGTTACCGTGAATCCCAGATATGGTGAAAAGAAGATTGGAACCGTTGGTTTACCGTTCCCTGATACCGACGTTAAGCTGGTAGATGTTGAAACTGGCAAAGATGTCAGCGAGATAGGCAAAGCTGGTGAAATTTGTTTGAAGGGTCCGCAAATCACGAAACGTTATTATAAAAAACCTGAACAAACTGCTCAGACGTATGTTGATGGATGGTTGCATACCGGTGATGTTGGTATTTTTGACGAGGAAGGATATCTTACGATAGTGGACCGCACCAAGGACATGATAAGCGTGAGCGGATTCAAGGTATACAGCGTTCACGTGGAAGATGTGATTACTAAGCATCCAGCAATCCAATTAATGGCGATTATAGGAGTGCCAGATCCTGACAGACCAGGAAGTGAAATTGTAAAGGCAATAATTCAACTTAAGGAGGGCATTGACGCAAGTGAGACAGTCAAGAATGATATTAAGAAATACGCAGAAAAAAACCTTGCGAAGTACGAGGTTCCTAAAATATGGGAGATTCGAGAAGAAATGCCCCTTACAGCTGTCGGGAAAGTAATGAAAAAAGTTCTTCGAGAAGAAGAAAATAAATAAATTTTTTTTTAATATTGTTTTTGTTTTAGGAGGTCTTTTTGACTAAATTAACATGTTCTCCTAATAGTCAAGATTTACTTGTACATCTATACCTTCGCGAACAGCTTGAGTGACAATGCAATATTGTTCAAACATCTTCTTACATTGGTCTGCCCGCTTTCTTGTATCCGGATCATCAATTTTTGGGATTATGTTTACATCTATTTTTCTAACTCTCCAAAATCCTTTTTCATTGCGTGCAATGGTTAGATCCGCTTCTGCTTTTAAATCATCCACTTTGAATTCTCTTTTTTTTAAACAAAATATGAAACTTGCACTTAAACAGCCTAAAACCGCCATTCCTAACATTCTTGATGGATTGGGCCCCAGCATGTCAACCTCATCTTGATGTTCTTCATCGATATAACAATCTTTTACTTTCATTTCGCCCAAATCACATTTAAAAATCATTCCTTCTTCTAATTTTAGACCAACATTAGTTTTCATCACATCAGTCATCTTACTCACCTCTATTCAAATCATTATCATGTATTAATCTTTTAGTTATGTTTCAAATACTCTTATTTTTTAACTTTTAGATTAAAAAAAATAAGAAACCTAAAATTTCAGATCCAGGGTGTAATGTCCAAGGTTTGAATCCATTCCTTTTTGAAATCAAAAATATGGGGCATGAACTTATATATTTCAGCGATCGCACACACAAAACCGGTGAGTCTATGGGCAGATCTATAGTTTTGAAAGAAAAAGCTCTTATCGTTAATTTTGTCCACGATGTGATCGAGGTATTTTAATATTGCTTGGTCAATCTCTTCCTTTTTATAACCATTGGCTTGTTTACAGCATCTGGTCAGGCAAAAAATAGCATCTAAATCAATGCAGTAAGAATCAGGAGTGTCCCAAGTACCCAGTTCATTTTGTAAAAGCAGGGTGGAATCGATGACTTTTTCCGGATAAGGAATTGGATGTCCCAAGAACTCATAGATCCAATAATAATGCACTGCTCCTCCTAATTCATGTTTTGTTAATCGGTTTTTTTTAATTTTATGTATCCACCCTAACCTCCAGAATCCCACTTCAGGATCGGCCTTTCCATCCAGCCATTCAAAATACCAATCGAAAAATCTTTCATGTGGATATGACTTCGGACCTAAAGTAGCATAAATAGCTGCCACGCCTCCCCCGCGATGCGAGCCGGGCCAATATAAAAGTCCCCATTCTGGAGTTTTCCGTAACCACTTTTCTACCTTTTTTTTAGTTTTGAGTTTTTTTGAGATTCTAAAATCATAAAGCGGTTTAGCATCTAATAACCTTAATGCGGAAACTGAAAACGCAGTGCTATGTTCTTTAAAGTGGTATGCATAATTGAATCTGCCTTCCTTGAACCAACCCGTGCGCTCATCCTGGTAAGATTGTATCACAGTTATCCAATCTTCAGCTTTTTCATTCACATGAGATTCCAAATATGATACTAATTCATTAGGCATGGTTAAATTATACACCATATCGCACGTGCCATACAGGGATGGTTTTTCTTGCTCTCTGATGACCGAAAATTCGCCTGAAATGTTGTTGAATTTAAATAAATCGACCCATTCATGAAGATTCTTTAAAAATAGATCTAAGTTATATTTACTTGAATTGCTTGTACCATGAATGTGAGTGGTCATTCTACGTTTCTTGTGAATTTAGATTTTATATAGATCTCTATATAGTATGCCTTCAAAACTCTATAGAGGAAAATAGATGATTATGATAGTTTTATTTACATTTAGAAATTAATACTTTATTAAAAATTAATTTCAATTAAATTAAAAAAAATGTGATTTGTACATGGAAAAATCAGAAAAAGATAGAGGATTTTCTCGCGCCTTGAAGTTACAAATTGTTGTCTTAGGCATCTTGTTCACCGCTGACCAGTTCTTTGGTTTCTTCGAGCAGAATTTCATCAACACGTATATTGCCCATGTTCTATTCCTGCCTGAAATATACGTGGCTATAATGGTATCTCTTTCGTCAGTCATGGGATTAATATTTTGTATTGTGTGGGGTATCAAATCTGATAATACTCGAACGAAGTGGGGCAGGAGAAGACCATTTTTAATCACGGGTGGAATCATTGCGGGATTCGGAATGATCATGTATGCATTATCACCAGATTATTGGTGGGCCTTGTTCTGGGACGTGATTATAATTGGGGTTGCCTCAAACATGTATTATGCCTCCGAGAGAGCTGCCATTCCGGATACTATCCCTCCCGAGAAGAGAGGGAGAGCAAATGGAATGATCACTATTTTTGGTAATATTGGTATTCTATTAGCCTTAGCCATGTTTTTAATTTCCTATGAAATTTTCGCTGTGGATAATCCAAGAGGACCAGGGACCATTTTAACCCAGGAGGGTCACTTGTTCGTGCTTGCCATGGGAGGTATATTTTTCGCTGTTGCAGGAACCATCGGTTTTTTATTTATTAGGGAAATCCCCAATTCTGAAATGCCGCCCGTAAAAAAATTTGGCGAAGAATTCAAGGAACTTTTTAGCTTGGAAGAAATGAGAAAACAAAAGGATTTCTTTAAAATGGTAGGCTCCTACATTGTATATAGAACAGGAATTTCGCTTGTGCTCACCTTTCTATTTATCTACCTCTTTGCGTTGGGATTAACGACAATGGAATTGCTTTCAGCAATAGGCATTGCATTTTTCGTGTTAGTTATATCCACTCTATCCATGGGAAAGATTTCAGATAAATTTGGCAGAAAGAAGTTTATACCCTTGTTTATAGTTGTTGCTAGCATTGGATTTTTCTTAATGCCTTTTGTTAAACCGTTTGAAAATTCCGAAATAAACATATTATTGTTCTACATTGCGTTACCTTTTGTAGTCATCGGAATTTTAGGACTCCCTGCCCCATTAGACGCATGGTCGCAAGATCTCTTACCTGAAGACCGAAGAGGTAAGTTTTTAGGAGTGTTAAACCTAATGTGGGTTATCAGTCAAATCATTGGTTCTTTCGTGGGTGCTTTAATCGCAATGATGTTCGGTTTGTCTTGGATCTTCCTTGCTGGGGGTATTATTATAATAAGTTCCATTCCACTCTTCTTAAAAGTCAAGGAGACATTAAAACTAAAAATAGAGTAAGAGATTTTGTCTTTTATCCTATTATTTCTTTTTATTTTTTTAAATGTATTATAATTTCTAGATTCATGAGTTTTCCAATTTCTTTAGATGAAAATGGCGAGATAAGTGAAAATAGAGTAAGGGAAAATAGATTAAAAAAATCCAAAAATAAATAAATGCAAGCAACACGATGCTTATCATCATTAAAATAAACAATGACAGTTCTATTGATAAGGCAATCTTGTTGGTGTAATATTTAAAATCAAAAAAGCTCGCAGGTGATTTAAATTGGGCCAAATGTTCTTCCAAATTTTCTTCCTCTTCTTTAGATAAAAATAGGCGTGGACCAATGGTTTTCTTGGGAAAGTAAAATAGATTAGTACCCCAATCAAATATATCTGCAAAGACATGAACAAAATAAGCAACCCCACTAAATATTAATGCGGGCCAATTAATGATGAGTCCTATTACGATAATGACGATGCTTGGAATAATACTGTGCGTGAACAAATTTCGATGATTGTTATCTTTCGCACGTTTTGAGAAGAAAACATCTAAATCGCAGATGAATGATGAAATCACGATCAGTAAGAATTCTATGAGATTGAAATTAAAATAATGATGAGAAATTGATGCGATAATCACGCCAATTGCAAAATGACTATTAATGTGCATGGTATTCTAACTTAAATTTGGATGTAATTTTTTCGATTCACTCTCTTCAATATCTTCTTTTTTTCCTTGAAACCAGCCGGTCCCTTCTTTTCTACCAAAAACGAGGCCGCCGCTGATGCCAAAAAAGCTGCTTTTTCGACTGCTTCCCAAGTTTTGTCAGAATTGAAGAATTCATACAAAAAAATGGCTAGATACACATCTCCAGCTCCAGTTTCATCAATGACTCCTTGCGATTGAAATGCGGGTATCTCCAATAATTTTTCTCCTTTTTTAATCACCATCGAACCGCCTTCCCCTAAAGTCATTATGAATATACCATCATTATAATGCTCGTGAAAATGATTCATAACCTCCTGACAATTATCAT
>SDNN01000095.1 GCA_004524425.1 Promethearchaeota archaeon | reverse complement strand
TTTTTAATAAGTCTAATGATTAATATAAAATAACCATCTCTTTTCTATTTATCCCATTTACTCATGAAATATCAACAAAAATTTAGAAAAGTTAACAAACGTGAAAAAGAAATCATCTATAATTCAGTTCAAAAAATTTCTCAGAGAATTATTCCTTTTTTGAATGAACTAAACCATGAATTTTATATTTCTTTCCAGGATTCAAGGATAAAGAGAGTTTACCCGTCAATCTTTTTAGCTCCTCATGATTTATCCAAGAATTTTAATTTTGATAAATCTAAAATTAATTTTATCTCGATTGGACTATATTTTGGTTTCATGAAAAAAAATCAGCTATATTTAAGCTTAGAAGCAGCAGACCTCTTACATGAAAATAATGTGCTTAGAGAAAGCAATTATTTATTAGTGAATCATAAAGGAGAAAAAGCAATTTTATATGGAAATAACATCATTAAAAGTCATCTTGTAAAGATAACTAAATCTCTGAAAAAAAATGAGTTCTTATTAATTTTGAATCAAGAAGAGGAACTGATTTCCATAGCGCTCTCTGTTATTAATGGAGATTCAATTGGAAATCTGGGACCTAAAACAGTTATTGCTAAAACCTTGAATGATAAAGGGTCTTATTTAAGAGTAGAACAATAGCAGAAGCTTTAGGAGGTTTAATTCTTTTTTTTAATTAAACAAAAATAAAATCCAATCGTATCGTGTACATGAGGATATAAACGTTGCGAATATCGTAAATTTTCATTGAGATTTTCTCCAAATACTTTGGTAAATCCAGCTTCTCCATATTTATATGAAATCTTTTGAATTGAAAAGTTAGAATTGTTTTTTAGTACTTCATTAATCACCATTTCATTCTCTTCGGGGGCAATGGAACAAGAACTATATACCAATTTGCCTCCAGGCTTTAATGTGTCTAACCCTGCTTTTAATAATTTTTTTTGGATTTTTGCCATTTTTTTTATATCTTGAATGGTTTTACTCTTTTTTCTGCTCGCGTCCTCTCTTATTAGACCTTCCCCCGTACAAGGAACGTCTAAAAGAATTTTATCTGCCTTAATATCCAACTCTGGTAAATTTATTGCATCATGGTTTATAATAATAGAGTTATAAACTCCCATCCTTCTCACGTTCATCTCCAAGGCGGGAATTCTCGACATGTTTTTATCAATTAATATTAAGCACCCTCCATTATCCATGATCTGTGCCAATTGCGTAGCCTTGCTACCAGGAGCAGCGCACATATCAATGATAACTTCATTTGATTTTGGATTTAATATCAATGGAGGCATCATGGATGCCAAATTTTGTAAATAATAAAAACCTTGCAAGTATTCATGTAATGATCCTAAATTTGAAGCCACTTTCAATACCTTGAATCCATATGGCACCCATTCAAGGGGTTCTAAAATGAAATGTTTATTTTCTAATCTCGCTTTTAACTCGTTCGGTTTCATTTTTAAGGTATTGACCCTTATTGAGGGAATTAATGGTCGTTCATTTGCTTGCAATAATTTTATAGTTCCATCCATGCCTAAAAATTCGATATATCTCTCAATCATGTACGGTAAATAGTCATATTTCTCCGCAAGCTGTTGAGCATTAATCGCCTTTCATCTCAAGGTTATAATTTTTATGATAATTCTAATTTATTATTAATATACAATCATTAATTACTATTGATATCTATAGGAAGCGTGATAATATCTTGATAGAAGTTGAAATAAAAGTAAGAATCTCAGATCCAGATAATTTAAGGCAAAAATTTTCAGAGCAGAATGGACAGTACAAAATGTATCTCAAACACGAAGATACTTATTTTAACATGCCAAAAGGATTGAGAGATTTTAGAAAAACAGATGAGGCCCTGAGAATACGGAAATCTATAGAATGCGACCTTGAATATGATTCCAAAGAAGAAACAATAAATTACTTTCTAACCTATAAAGGAAAAAAATTAGATGGAGCAACCAAATCCCGAAAAGAACTAGAGGTTAAAATAAGTAACGGAAAGACATTCATAGAGATATTAGAATTGCTTGGATTTAGAAAAATATTTACGGTAATAAAAGAGCGAGAATTATATGAATTCAAGTATAATAATAGAATAATAGAAGCTTTAATTGATTATATTCCAATTCTTAAAGAATACTTCATGGAGGTAGAATTAGTCACCGAATCAGTGGAAGATCTAAAAGAAGCACGAGATCTTTTATTTGAATTCTTAAGCTTATTTAAGATAAATAAAGAAGAATCAATACGAAAATCTTATTTAGAATTAATAGCTGAAAGATTCTCTCATAAATTTAAAAAATAATTACAGAATATCTTCTTTTACTATTTCATGATGACAAACTGAAATGTTATTAGTGTTAGGACTAATTAAGTTAATTCCTTTCATAACCTGCACGTGCGAAGCTAAAATTACTAAATTTTGCTCATTTCCTTTCATGATAGCTCCTTCTTGAATCTGGCAATTGTCAGATATTATTGCTTTTTGTATTTTAACATTTTTGGAGATATAAACTTCGTTATAAATTAAAGATTCTTTTATCTCAGTTCCAGTATCTATATAAACATTGTCGCCGATTATTACATTTGGTCCTATGGAGCAATTATTTCGTATTAATACGTTCTCTCCAATTGTGACGGGAGGGTATATTAACACTCTACCTTCCATATTAACACTCTCGTCAATTAAATTATTCCTTTTTGTCTTTAAGTTCTTTAAGAGGTCATTCATCAACAAAATGTTACCTTCTAATAACTCCTCGGGTTTACCTATATCTTTCCAAATTCCTGAAATTGGATAATGATATAAATCATGTTTGTTTGCTAATTTGGGAAAAGTTTCGCGTTCAATTGAGACTTTTCTATTCGGATCAATATAAGAAAAGATTTCTGGTTCTAACACATACACACCTGCATTTATTGGCATGGAGGTAATTTCAGAATTCGATTCGTTAAATTCTTCCTTTTCTTGAAATTTTAGGATTTTATTAGTCTCTTGTTGAATTATTAATACCCCATACCTCGAAGGGTCTTCAACAATTCTACTGGCAATAGTTCCAATCCCTCCTTGCTTTTCATGATATTCCAGCATCTCCTTAAAACTAAAATTTAATATTACATCACCATTTAGCATGAAAAAATTATCATCGATTAAATAATCTTCCGCTAATTTAATAGCACCTGCAGTACCCCTGGGATTTTTTTCATTAGTGTAATGAATTTTGATACCAAGCTTTGAACCATCTTTGAAGTATCTTTTTAATTCATCAGCCATCACACTTACAGCGAGAACTATTTCTTTTACACCAGCTTTCTTGAGGAGAAGTATTTGTCTTTCGAGCACTGGTTTATTAACTACTGGTATTAAGGTTTTTGGTATGGTACATGTGAGCGGACGTAATCGGGTCCCCCAACCTCCGGATAATATTATTCCTCGAGTCATATTCTTGTAATTACTTGATTGAATGTAAAAAATACATCAATTAATAATAATATACTTATGATTCTTGTTTAATAATATTTAATTATGAAAAAGAATATAAGAAAAAAATGATTTGGAAAAGATAGACTCAAGATAAAATTTTAAAACGAGAAAAAAAATGCCTTGCATTCATGGACTTGATGAGATTAATTGTCCAATTTGTCGAATTATTGAATTCTCCGTGCCTCAAAATGCTATTAAGATTGAAGATCTATATTACAGTCAAATTAGACCGATACATCCATTTTATGAATCATATTTAGAAGAGGAAAAAGAATTTAATGCTGATTTGAAACCTGATGTGAAATCTTTAAATTTTAATCATGTAAATGAAATTTCAAATCCCAATTTACTCAATAACTTGCCAGATTTTAAAAATAAAATGTTTTCAGAAAGAATCAAGGAGCTAGATTTACAAAATACTGATACCTTTAATATTTATAAAAAAGTCTCCTTAACAAGTTCAGAATTAAAATATAATAAAGAAGACTAATTTTTATTTTAACTAACCATTTTTAATCCAATTTCTTTTCAATTTTTCTACCTAAAGTCGAAAAAATTGTCAGTGTAAGATTTTTGTTTGTTAATTCATTAATGATACTTAATAACTAACTTAACATCTAAAAGTGAGGGCTTAAGAATGGAAATTTTTTGGATAGGACATGCTTGTTTTAAAATTAAAACTGAAACTGGTAAAATAATCTACCTTGATCCATATCAATTACCTAAAGAGGTGGAAAAAGCGGATATCATTATTTCAAGTCATTCACATGGAGATCATTTTCATGGGGAATCGATTCAAAAATTAATGAAGGAAAATACGATATTATTGGGGCCCCAAAGCATTGCTTCAAACCTAAAGGAATTTAATGGAAAAGCTTTAAAAATTGGTGAAGCTTACAAAACGGACGATATTAATATCCAACTCGTTCCTGCATATACAATTAAGAAACAAACACATCCTAAAAGCAATGAGTGGGCTGGAACAATAATAGAAACGGAAGGGAAACGCATTTACCACGCTGGAGACACGGAAAGAATCCCTGAAATGAAAGACCTTGATAACATCACGGTGGCCTTGTTGCCTTGCGGTGGCACATATACCATGGATTTTGAAGAGGCATGTGAAGCTGCGATGGATATAAAGCCTAAAATAGTGGTACCAATGCATAATTGGGACAAGAAACTTGATGATTTTGGAAAAACATTAGCTAAAAAAGACCCAAGCATAAAAGTGGAGATTTTAGAAAATAGAACCTTGAAAATTTAGTTTTACTTCTCATTTTTATTTCATTTTTTTATTTAGTCTTACGAGATTCTGAAGCTTCTATTTCATAATACATACATTCATAATACTTGTTAACGGCTAGAAAACTAATTATCATTTTAAATATTTTTTAAAGTATATTATTATCAAATGAAAGAAAAAATTAGCTCTTTTCTAATTTCTTTCTAATTACACAATGTACTTCTCCCCTACCGCCTGTACCGAAACAAGCATTACAGTTAGTACAAAGTGATGGCGATATATCACCATTTTTCCATCGCTTAGCTAAGTGAGGCTCATAAATAAAGGGGCGACTCATTGAAATGAAATCAGCTATTTGATCTCGCAAAATTTTTTCAGCGGATAACGGATTTCGTATCCCACCCATGAGAATTAATGGACAATCTTTCATGCCGGGTTTTAATGCTTTCGCTAGTGGTAAAAAGTAGTTTTCATCTTCAGGTGTATTAAAATTGACGCTTGGAAACGATTTATTATTAGTCGCTCTCAAATTCGTACGCCCACAACTGGGTTCAATAGCATCAAAACCTAGTTCTACCAAATGCTTGGCAATCTCCACTCCTTCCTCTAATGATAATCCTTTTCCTTCTCCTAAGAAATCCCTGGTTGTTAATTTTATAATCACGGGAAAATCATTTCCCAGGTGGTCTCTAATTCCTTGATAAATATCAACGATAATTTTTATACGATTCAGATTGCTTCCCCCGAATTCATCATCGCGCCTATTAGTAAATGGAGAGATGAAATCACTTAACAAATATCCATGAGCTGCGTGTAATTGTACCATATCATATTCACATTCATATGCTCTTATACCAGCTTTAACAAATTTCGTGATGATTTCTTCTATCTCATTTTTTTTTAACACGCGGCAGAATTTTTTTGTTATCGGATCTCGTATGGCAGATGGACCGACAGTTTCTAAGTCTTTACTAATGACATTATTACCTGTATGGGCAATCTGGGCAGCGATCTTTACATCTGAAGATTCGTGGACTGCATTTACTAATTTTGTTTGACCTTTCATGTAAGAATCATCATAGATTCGAGACATGCGTATGGTCTGTGCTCCTATAGGATCTACAGCGATATATCCGGTTATAATTAGTCCTATTCCTCCTTCTGCTAATTCCTTATAAAATTCAATCAAGCTATCCGTGACATATCCATCTTTAGTGGCTCGAGATTCCCAAGTGGCAGAACGAACTAAGCGATTTTTGATTGAAACATTTCCAATTGCCCCTGATTTAAACAAATGATCAAAATTCATTTTATTCTATCTTTTCTTAAGTTTTATTAAAAATTATAACTGCTTTAATAGAATATCTCATGATCCTTAATATTTAATTATTTGATTAAATAATAATTCAGATCACGCCCCTCGAAATGAGTGTATCAATTCAGAGAGCGACGGAAAAGTTATTCAAAATGTAAATAAGTTTCGAAATCCGGGATTACAAATTATTTTCAATATTTTACTATATCTTTATTATTCATATTCTCTATATTTAAATTATATTTAAACTATTAAAATACATAAAAAGGAAAGTATTTTTTACCTCAAGTGTCCATGTTAAAAAAAATTTAGTGATACCATATGGAAGTCAATAAAGAATTGATTAATGACACGACTATAGCATACATTTCAATGGAAATAGGTCTTGATTCAAATATTCCTACTTATAGTGGTGGTTTAGGGGTATTATCAGGTGATACAGTTAGAAGTGCCGCAGATTTAGAAATTCCCATGGTAGGAATATGTCTATGTTATAGTAGTGGATATTTCTATCAATTATTCAATGAAAAAGGAGAACAAAAAGAAAAAGAAATCGAGTGGAGTTATTTCTATGAATTCGATAAGGTTGAGAAACCAATCTCAATAACAATTCAAGGTAAGGAAGTAAAAATTTCTGCTTGGTTATATCGCGTGATCGGACAATCGGGTCATATAATCCCCATATATTTATTAACTACTGAAGTAGAGGGTAATGAAGATTGGCAAAAGCGTTTAACCGCAGCTCTCTATGATTCAACCAGTCGTTGGCACCGAATTGTTCAAGAAATGATTTTGGGAATTGGCGGAGTCAAACTTTTAAAATCTTTGGGATATGAAAATCTTAAAGTTTATCACATAAATGAAGGTCATGGATCTTTTGCGACTCTTGAATTATTGAGCGAATTAAAGGACCCAGAAAAAGTAAAAGATCGGGTTGTTTTTACCACGCATACCCCAGTTCCCGCAGGTCATGATAAATTCAACTATGATTTGGTAAAGGACGTTTTTAGAGATACCCTTCCAAGTAATATTAAGGAGTTAGGAGGAAAAGACGAGTTAAACATGACTCTTTTAGCAATGAATTTATCGAGATATCAAAATGGTGTAGCGCGGAAACATGGAGATATTTCTAATAAAATGTTTCCAAATTTCAAGGTTGATTACATTACTAATGGTATTCACTTGCCTTTTTGGGTTTCAAAACCAATGAAAGACATTTTTGATAAAAAATGGCCCAATTGGAAATCTGTACCAAGTGTTCTTCAAAATGCCATTGAAATCGATGATTTGGATCTCTTTGATGCTCACATCGAAAATAAATTCAATTTAATTAGCTATCAGAAAAGCCATAGTTGGAATTTACTTGATGAAGAATTAATAACCATAGGATTTGCGAGGCGTTTTGCTACATATAAAAGAGCTATTTTAATATTTCACGATATTGACAGGTTAGGGAAGATATGCAGGAATAATATTCAGTTCATATTCGCGGGAAAGGCTCACCCTAAAGACCAAGCTGGAAAAGATTATATCAAGAAAATTTTTGAATCAAGTGAATATTTATATGACAATTACGGAGTAAAAGTAGTCTTAATGGAAAATTATAACATGGATTTAGCCCACATGCTCGTATCAGGTGTGGATATATGGCTTAATACGCCTGAGAGATACCGAGAAGCATCAGGTACTTCAGGCATGAAGGCAGCTCTAAATGGAATATTAAATTTTAGCGTTCAAGATGGCTGGTGGTTGGAAGGATATGCCATGAATCCATTAGCAGGCTGGGCCATCGGGCCAGATGACTCCGATCCTAAAGCTGCTGAAAACGATTGGCAAGTAGATTCTAATTACATTTATGAAACTTTAGAAAAATTGATTATTCCAACCTACCAAAATCATGATGAGTGGATTTTTAGGCAAAAAAATGCCATTTCTTTAGCAGCCTACTTTAATACCCATCGGATGGTCACCGAGTATGCTGAAAAAGCATATAAATTAAAGAAACAGAGACCATGGAAATACGCGCCTTAATTAAACATTACGTGACTCATTAGCAAAAAATAAGAAATACACTTTTTTGGTTAAAAGAACCCATCAACGGCAAGCATACAGCTCAAAAGGTCGGATTTTAATGAAATCATCAAATTTCTTTTGATTGAAATAGTCCTCTAACGTCTGTTTTAAGATGATTTCCATCCTATTTATTCCCGATTTAATTCCCTTCATGTCCTTGGCTAAAAGTAACATGTATTCTGAGGTGGTTCTAATACAATAGCATGATTCTTCCACGGATCTCGAACAAGCTTCAATGATTTGATTTGTTTCCCTTATTTTTTCTGCAGTCGTAAAAATTAATATCAAGAATTTTTCAGTATATGCTTCCTTTAAATAAGTATCTCTGATTCCTGGAGCTAGTAATGGTGCCTTCACATATTTTTTGAAAAGATATTGCAGACTATTCAATTCCTTCCTGAACTTATTTTTATTATGGTAAAAACCAAAGTCATCATTCAATTTTAATGGTCCACCATCAAGATATTTCAGTTCTTTAGGAGATTCTTCAAACTCGTATTTTTCAAGATATTTTGACATGGAAATCTCTTTACTATATTATAATTAATTAAAATTAATTTTAAATCAATTTTTTTTCTTAATTAAAATATAATTTGATTTTTAAAAAAAACCTTGATTATATTTTGTAAATAACCGTAAAGAAAAGTTATAAAAAAATAATGAAATTGGGCTCCTTGTATTTAAAAAACAATTTGGTTCTTTCTCCGTTGTTAAATATAACAACCCCCGTCTATAGAAGGTTCTGTAGACATTTTTCTGAAATTGGACTCGTTTGCGCTCCAATGTTGTATGCTAAAAAATTGCAGACTGATTCTACCTCAGCTAAATTAGATTTGCATAAGATTGAACAAGAAAGCCCTATAAGCGTGCAATTAATCGGTAATGATGAAAAGGCAATAATGGAATCGATTAGAATCCTAGAAAGTTATGAATTTAATGTTTTAGACTTTAATGCAGGATGTCCTTCACGAAGAGCTATTCTTGGCAAGTATGGCGGATATTTATTGAAAGATCTGGATAGATTAAAACGATTAGTTCACATGATGATAAAGCACTCATCGAGACCTGTTTCTCTCAAGATAAGAACGGGATTTGAAGAAGAGGTAAATATAAAAGAATTTGCTAAGTTTGTTAACAATTCAAATGTAGAATTTGTAACTATTCATGCAAGAACAGTAAAGGATCGTTTTGATGAATCAGCTCTTAACTTAGAATTTGTAAAAAAGTTAAAAAATAACCTTAACATTCCAGTTGTGGGAAATGGTGATGTATTTACTCCAGAAGCTGCTAAATACTTCCTGAATAAAACTGGAGTCGATGCACTCATGGTTGGAAGAGGTTCAATGGGAAATCCACGAATTTTTCATCAAATTAATGAATATCTCGTGAGAAATAAAAAAATATCATTGGAAAATAATAAAAACGTCATGAAACATCATCTTGAAATTTATGAAAAAATCTTAGATGAATATCTTCAAGATTTAAACTTGCCCCGCTCGAAGCAAGACTATAGATTTGTTGAACTTAAAAGAAATGCTATTTGGCTTACCAAAAATTTAGAAAATTCTACAATCCTTCGTAGAAGATTAAGTAAAACACGTAATTTGGAACAGCTAAAACAATGTTTAATAAAATTCATTGATATAAATAGTGATTTGAATAATGAGATTAAAGTAAGAAATAACTCCTAAGCATTATAAATTAATATATTGAAAAAAAGTAGGTAATTTTTATAAATATAATCCTCATTCTATTAATTTTCTTTCAATGCAAACTTAATTAACATATTTTCTTAAAAGCTCTTCTGGTGAAAATACTCCATCTTCAGTTATAATTCCCGTAACTAAACGAAAGGGAGTAATATCAAATGCATAATTCAGACATTCAACCCCATCTGGTACTATTTGTAACTTTCCCAAGACCTTAGCAACCTCAGTAAAGTCTCGTTGCTCAATAGTTACATCTTTAATCGTTTCATCAAGTGATAGCGTGCTGGTGGGAGCTGCGACATAAAAAGGGATATTGTTATC
>SDNN01000094.1 GCA_004524425.1 Promethearchaeota archaeon | reverse complement strand
TATTGACAATCAGTAATGTAGACGTTTTAGATAAAACTCCTATATTAGATATTAAACCATATGTCTCCAAATTTGACCACCGCAATCCTCATAAACATGGGTGGACTAAAGGAAAAGTAAAAAAAATGAATAGTTAATTACCTTCAAAAAAAGTATTTTATAGTATTAAATCTTATATGAATCTAGCTGAATAAAATGAAATTCAAGTGTTAGAAGAAATATAAGAACATGGAAATAATGATTTTTGATTTTATTTTAATGGTAATTTCAATTGCTATTTCTTCCTATGCGATTGTTTATGTTGTTCTTCATGCCAAAAATTTTGGCTCCAGAACAAATGTTCTTCTCATTGTTTTAATCTATCTTTTTGTTGGAATTTTTTACTTCGTTCTTTTAAGTTTATTGACTACATCTTTCTTTAATGTGGCGTTTGCCTTACTACATTGGAATATTTTGATTATTATAAGCATATCTGCTATTGGTTTCTTAAGTTCTTTGCACAGCGTGGTCATAGGATATAAAAATATTAAGATATTGACTTTATTCATATTCACATTTTTAGGTGGAATAATAATAAGCTTGACTATTAATCCGGATTCATTAGCAGTATCTCGGAGGGATTCGCAATATTTTTTCATATTTCAGAATCAATATTTATACATTTTTATCATATTACTTGATATTACCTTATTAAGTTTGATGTGGTTCATTCTCATGAAAAACTATAAAAAGATTCGAGATGTAAAACTTGCACGATTACTCTTTTTAAACACCAGCTGTTTCAGTTTCATCATTTTGACATATTCCTTATTCCTCATTACCCAAAATATAATCCTTAAATACATTCATTTGATTTTTTATATATTTACTGCCCTCCTAGTGTTGTATGAAATCATTAGGAAACCTCATTTATTTATCGAATTAACGAATAAAATTTATGAATTTATCATTTTTCATAAATCTGGGATATTATTATATTCCTTTAATTTTGAAACGGGGAGAGAAACTGAAGATTCGATATTAAAAGGCAGTATTCTCATTGGAATCAATCACATTCTTTCAAATCTGTCTACTCAGAGAGATAAACTAAGAATCATTAAAATGCAGAACCGGGACATCGTATTAGAATTTGACCCAATACATGGCTACGCTATCATGTTAATAACTAATAAGAGAAATGACTATATTGAAAATGCAATTCGTGAATTTATGGAAAATTTTTTAATCTTAAACGAAAATAAATTAAATAGCTTGAATGGTTTGATTGATACCTCTGAATTTAAAAACACGGGGAAACTCATTGAAAAACATTTCAAACCATATCTTTTATAAACAAATAGGAATTCAAATTTAAACCATTTATATACTAAGAAATAATCTAATAATAATATTAAGTTCAAAAGAAGTTTTGAATTAAAATGATCATTAATTAGAAATCTTTACCCAATAAATATTTAGAATTTAAAAATCGGAACCAGATTTGAAAAAATGTATAATATTTTCTTCATATTAATAGTGATTGGATATATAGCATGTCTAATAATCACCATATTTAGTATCCTCTATATTTCTTACCACTATCATGCCTATGGTACAAAACTCATGACTATATTAAACTTGAGCATCTCAATTTTAATTGGATTCATTTATTCAACCTTATTCTTCGTTTCAATCATCATCCTTCCATCCCTGTTAATATGGAGATTGAGTTTATTATTTAAATTCACTGCTTTGATTTTTATTTCAGTTCTCTATGCATTTTTAAATGAATATAAAAAAATTCCCCTGATTCCTTTTTTGGGGTTTGCCATGCTTTTTGGATTTCTGATAGGGAACTTATTTCTCTTCGATTCAATTCAATTGATAAATACCTCTATTATCTCTTATCCCTATTTAATCACAGATTTTTACAAGGTGAATTATGTTTTTCAACCAATCTTAGCAAGCATAATAACCATATTCTTGATCTATATAGCTGCTTACGATTTGTTCTATTCTATTAAAATCTATTCCAATGCTAGGGATAAAAGAATGACCAGAGGTTTGATAGTGAATACAATTCTTTTAACCTTTCCTCTAATAATTTTTATTCTTTATGTTATTTATCAAGCAACAGTGTTAAGAGAACTCTATATCATTTTTTTATGGATATATTATTTTAGCGTGTCCATCGTGATAATAAGAAAACCTGAGATGTTCTTGGTTTTAACCAACAAAATTTATTACATCTACATATATCATAAATCTGGAATCTTATTAGCATCATATAAATTCGAAAAAGAAAAAGATCTATTAGATTCGTCAATATGGGGGAACATTTTAATTGGCTTGAATTATATTATATCAGAATTCATTGATAAAAAAGACAAGATTGATGTCATGCATACCAAGAATTCAGACATTATCGTAAAATACAATAATGAATTTGGATTTGCGGTATTGGCAATCACTAATCAAAAAAACCAAGTATTAATGAAACACATGGAAAATTTTACTAATGAATTTCAATTGAAATACGAAAAAGAATTAGTAGACATTCAAGATCTTAATAAAATAATAAATGTTTCTGATTTCGAACAAACAAAAAACATGATTGAAAAAAATTTCAAGATTTATCTATGAGAAGTATAAAGTAAGCTTATGTTCTTCAACTTTTTTACATGGAGGACTCCTCATTTGGGGATTATTCCTCTAAACTTGAGCCTTCTTTGGATGTGTAGAAGGATTAAAAATCTTAATATTGGATCAACGATCTGTATTTCGAAATTGCAAAGTATATCCACGATTTTCTTAAAGTCATTTAAAAGATTCACTTCATAAATATCTCGAAGTGCTTTTTCTGCTTCATAATTTTTAGAAATATTATCATTGAGATTTTTCATGTTTTCTTCAAAATAATCTTTCACGAAGGGATTAGATTTGTTCTCTCTTTCAGCTAAATAAATAACTCGTGCTATATGTTCTTCTATTATTTCCTTGAGTTTATTTCCTATATATTGAGTTTTGAGTTGACCAAGTGGAGAGCATAAAATTCTGTTAAATTCTGCTTGTAAATTTACGGAAATGAACTCAATGTATTTATCTAAAAACATCTCAATCTTCTTATTTTTTTCATCAGCAATTGCTTTTTCCGCAAATTTGTTACCTTTTTTCTGAGAGATATCTCTGAAAATTTTTGAAATGTCATTCATTTTGAGTTCCTTAGGATGGTAAAAATGCCATTTACTTCATATAGATGAATTCAAGATCGTCTAATTCGACTAAATACAAATAAAATCATGTAAAAAAATGAATCATTCCTTATGAATAAGCAAGATCCATTAATTATATATAAATTCCCTTAATTTCTAAGAAATAACTTTATAGCTCTTCCTTAAAATTAATTCATCCTTCATCTATTTAAAATTTCTCTATATAAAAATGGTTGTGACATTAATGTATTAACCGATTTCTACATTCAAGCTAATCAATTGTGAGGTCATGATAAAGAATGCCTATATTACCAATTTCCCTTATCTTTAAGTATCTTGTATATATAAGAGTCTACTAATGCATCCCATGACGCTACTATTATATTTTCATGAGCTCCAATTGTTCCCCAACTCTCCTTCTTATCATAGGTTTCAGCAAGTACTCTCACCTTTGATGCGGTTCCTTCCTGATTTATAATTCTTACTTTAAAATCAGACAGATCGATTTCCTTAATACTTGGATAAAAATATATAAGTGCCTTCTTAAGAGCATTGTCAAGTGCATTTACAGGTCCATTACCTTCTGCAGCAGTATGAAATTCCTCACCCCTCACGTTAACCTTTATAGTTGCTTCAGATATGAGATTATCCTTATACATTTCAGTTAAGACTCTAAATCCTCCCAGTTCAAAGAATTTATTTCTATAATAGTTAGGATCTTCAATATTCATGTCCATGCTTCTCATGATGATTTCCAGTGAACCTTCTGCTCCCTCGTAGGAATAACCATTGTTTTCTTTTTGTTTTATTACTCTAAGGATTTCTGGAATTTTAGGGTTATTTTCGGTCAAGGGAATATCAAACTTTTTAGCCATGTGCAATATAGAGCTTTTTCCTGCTAATTCAGAGACCTTTATATTACGAGTGTTTCCCACTAATTCGGGATCAATGTGTTCATAGGTTTTTACATTTTTCAGCATTGCTGAAATATGAACCCCTCCTTTATGTGAAAATGCATTTTTTCCAACAAAAGGTTGATCAGGATTGCCTGGTAAATTTGCCATTTCGTTTACAAAATGCGCGACATCTGATAGATTTTTCAAATAATCATCCTCAATGCAATTTATCCCTAATTTGAGTTTTAATATAGGCATTATTGTAGTCAAATCTGTATTTCCTGAACGCTCTCCATATCCATTAATCGTTCCTTGAATCATTTGGGCTCCATTTAAATAAGCTTCCAGAGCAACTGCATTTGCCATTCCTGAATCATTATGAGCATGTATACCAAGCTTTACTTCTCCCAAATGCTTTTGAACTTCTGTGATAATTGGCTTAATCTCTTGTGGTAAGACACCTCCATTAGTATCACAAAGAACTATCCATGATGCTCCAGCATTTTTAGCAGTTTCAACACAATTCAGCGCGTACTCTTTATTGTTTTTATATCCATCAAAAAAATGTTCAGCATCGAAGATGACGTGAATTTTGTTTTGTTTTAAGTATTTTATGGTGTCTTCAATCATTGAAAGATTTTCTTCTAAATCAGTTTCCAATGCGGAGGTGACGTGAAGATCCCACGTTTTTCCGAAAATTGTTGCTCCTTTCACACCTGTATCTAAAATAGCTTGGACACTGGGATCTTTCTCAACAGGGGTATTTTTTCTACGTGTTGAACCGAAAGCATAAACGTTCGTTCCATTCATCCCCATTTCCCTAATTTTAATAAAGAGTTCTATATCTTTGGGGTTAGAACCTGGCCACCCTGCTTCGACCATGGGAATTTTAAGATCGTGAATGAATCTTTCTAAAATTCTTAATTTATCTTCCATGGAGAAAGATATTTCTATTTTTTGGCAACCCTCTCTAAGGGTCATGTCATATAAGTAGACTTCGTCTTTTTCCAATGCCATTCTCACTTTTATAGTTTTAATTTATTAAAATTAATTACAGAGAAATTTTAAACCCGGGAAAGAAACAAAAGAAAGATCAAAAAGGAGTTTAAAATTTCTTTCATGAATTAAATAATAATAATCCCAATAATAATGCTAACAATGCTAATATAAATAGGAATTATCATTTTTTTCATGATTAATTAAAATATAGATCTTCTGATTTAAATTCTTTTTTATAATTATTTATCATGAAAATTGATAACTTTAAGAGACTAAATAGCATGAATTAATTTAAATCAATTTAGCTGAGTTCTTTTTGATTAAAAATTACTTATTTCTAACTATCTAAACCTTTTTTAATATAGATTTCTATAAATAAAATCAGAGAAGATGTTTTATTCGACTTTAATTTTTTATCGTAGAGGTTTTTAAAATAGAGGATCTAAATATTCAAGATAAAGAATGGGCTCATGATTGGAAAGTTATAGTAGAAATTTTTGAAACCATAGAAAATTTGAAAAAGCAATTCACGTCACTCAACGTGACCTATTTGAGAGAGGTTCAACAAAAAATACTCATTTTAAATTTAGAAAAATATGCTTGGTCCTTGCAAAACTATATAATTGAAAAATATTCGAAAGCTTAAGTGGATTTTTTTAGAATAATTCTATTTTTATTGGTTACTATTTAATCTCTTCTCGAATTTTCTCTTCATTGAATAAGAACTTAAGAATATCAACACGAATAAAAAGGTACATCATGATGACCATGACATAAAGGCTCATGATGCTAATAATCCAACTTTCTCCTCCAATCAAGCTACAAATATTCAATAGATTGTATGCAAATATTAGCATCAACCCAAATTTTCCTAACCAACAAAAAAAGATAGTCTTTTTCGCATTATATTCTATAATCCCTAAGGGCACTATCAATAAATCATCATTCAAAGGAGTTAACCCAAATAAAAATATCAATAATGGAGCTAATTTAGGATGATTTGTGAGAATTCTTTCTAATTTTCGTAAGTTTTGCGCCGACTCTTCAGATAATATTCGAGCAGTTCCTCTTCCAAAAATATATCCTCCCATTTCACCGACGAGACACCCTAAACTTGCGATGAAACCGACTAAAAGTGGTATGAATGCATTTTGATTCACAAAAGGGGAAGAACTAAAACACACAATCCAAGTATAGGGGGTTGGTAAGGGGCTTAAATTACCAATTAAGCACACCCAAAAAGCAATTAAAAGACCAGTTCCAAGATTCTGAAATGATTCATATTCGGATACATTTTCAATTATTTCTTGATAAGACGGATTTAAGCTAAAAATTACTGAAACTAACGTTAAGACGAAAATGAGAACTATAAAAACTCCATCAGCTTTTTTTATTTTCAAAATTACACTCCTTATATCAAAAAATAATGAGCAAGTTATCGTTTTAAAATAAAAATCCAATATTAATTTATGTGTTTAAGATATTAACACTACTGCAGCTATACCTGCTATTATGCTGATTAAAAACATTATCAAAATAATTAAGGATAAATATCTCCTTTTTTTTTTCCTTTTAACGGCTTTCCCAGGTTTTCGAACATGCTTTCTTCTTACATGACTCATGAAAAATTTCAACTAATTTTTATGCTGATTAATTCTTTTCTTCTTTACCATTTGTTTTCTGAAGTAACTCAGTTAAGACAACGTTATTAAATGAGAATAGAATACGTGGAATATAATCTTCTGCAAGATATGAACCATCATCTACTTCATCTTTTAGAGGAAATAATTTTTTTTCCTTTATTACAGAACCCATGTAATTTTTTTCAAATTCCTTATACCCATAGATCCTATTTTTTACTATCACCAATTTACGTTCATATCCTTCGGGAATTCCAGCCTTTTCTAGTATCAAAACGATCTTTTCTCGTGATAATTCTGCAAGTAATTCGAGATCCTCTTCTTTACCCAAATACGCCGGTCCCTTTTGAGCATCTTCAATCTTTTCGGGCTCTTCCAGGCCGACCATTACTTTAAATGCTGTTGTTTCATTTCCCTCATCAACAGAGGAGATCTTGTACGCTATACCATAGCGATCCCTAATCTGTGGCGCAGTTTTGGCCGAAATGAATTTCATTCGCGTGGTTGTATTACTTCCTTGCCAAATCCATACTCTATAGCGATCGGGATCCACAAATAGTAAGATAAAGTCAGAATCCAGCAACTCATTTAGCTGAACCTCCTCTTCTAATACTAATTCCTGATATTCTCCTTTTTTGTCATTAAATTGAAAGACCCTTAACTTTTCCTCTTCATATTTGGGAATAATCTTCCTTAATTTCTTCTCGAATTTTTTATCTTCAACTGGTTCCATCTCATCAGACATGATATAGCCCCATTAGAGTTCTCATTAATATAATATTTTATGTGTTTAAATTATTTATTGATTTTTCGATCCTTATTTACTCTTGGTTTATAAACCTAATATTGATTTAAATTCTTCAGGTTCGTCTCCATCATCGATCGTAGCAATGGAAAAATCTATTCCGCAACTATCTCTGATAATTGGTGCCCTTCGAGCGGAAATGAATTTCATTTTTGGTGTAGTATGTGCTCCTTCCCAGATCCATACTCGAGAATTGTCAGAGTCTGCAAAAATCAGGATATCTTTAGAATCCAATAAATCTTTTAGATTTTGCTCATTTATAGATTCCAACTCTTCGAATTCTTCTGAGGAAACATTGAGTTTATATACTTTTATTGCCTTTTCAATTTCCAGTGGCGTTTCTTTGGGTTTTGACCCTTCTAATTTTGGATCTTCGATTGATTTTTCTTCATCAGACATGGTTATAACCTTGATTGAACTTCGATTTATTACTACTAGTTTAGTAACCTAATATTTTAGATTTATGGTAATAGATTAAATGTTAAAAATGCGGGAAGAGGGATTTGAACCCTCGAACCCCTGTGAGACTGGATTCTGAGTCCAGCGCCTTTGTCCAGACTTGGCAATTCCCGCATGACTTTTTGATATGAGAAACCCAATTCATTAACTATTAGGCTTTTCATTAAAGATTTTTCAGTAAACTAGTTAAATTTCCTTAGATTTAAAATTTTCTTGATAGATTTTCCTTACTTAAAAGGATTTTATAAGTTCAGTTTATATTCATTTAAAGAAGCAAGACGCTTTCAAAACTAAATCTAGGAGTATTTTGGTAAAGGATTATTTAACTTCTAATGATTTATTGCAATTAGGGCAAATAAGAAGCAGTTCCTCTTCACAAGTATCAATATCATCCCCATCCAACATTTTTCTCCAACATATTAATTTTTTTTGATCTTTTGATAGGAGCATGTCTCTTCCATGATGTTGAGGAATAATTTTCTTCGTCTCACAATTTTCGCAGACCACAATTTTTGCCTCGCTTTTTAACTCATCTTCGGATATCTCTTTATATTCAAATTTATGTCTAAAGATAGTCATGCCATTCAGAAGTACCAGTAAAGAAACGCCCATATCTCCTATTCCAACAGCTAACCACAAAGTCATTAATCCAATGACCGTTAAAATGGCAAATGATACTTTAATTATTATTGAAGTCCATATATTTTGCTTGATTGTTCTATTAGTTTTTTTAGCAATATCGATGTAAGTTAAAATTTTTTTTAAATCGTCGTTTATCACAATTACATCAGCAGTTTCTAACGTGATGTCCGTGGCAGAGGCGCCTATTGCAATCCCTAAATCTGCTAATGCAAGTGCCGGGGCGTCATTGATTCCATCACCGACCATTGCGACTCCTTTGTATTTTTTCTTTAAATTCTTGATTTCTTCGAGTTTTTGATCGGGTAGCTGCTCTCCACGAGCTTGATCAATGTCTAAACATGCTCCAATTGAATCACATGCTGCTTGATTGTCTCCTGATATTAACACAGTTTTATAGCCTCGCTTTTTCAAACCATTCATTAGTATGGGGGCAGAAACTCTCAAGACATCTCTGATGGAGATTATTCCAATTAAGTGTTCTTCAGTGGCCAATAAGATGGGAATGGTTCCAGAAACTTCCATGTCATGTAAATCATCACTTGGCAGTTCATGATTTAATTCTTGAATAAAATTTTGGCTTCCCACGTAAAATAAATCTCCATTTATTTTTCCTTTTATACCCTTTCCTTTTATTATTTCAAAATCATTAACTGAATGGAACGTTAAATTCATTTCTCTTGCTTCATCTACAATTGCTTTACCAATTGGGTGTTCTGAAAGAATCTCTAAACTTGCTGCGATTCTCATTACTTCTCCTTCATCAAGGCCATTATATGCGAGAACTTTAAATATTTTTAATTTCCCTTCGGTCAAGGTTCCGGTTTTATCAAAAGCAAAAACTTCAATATCATTAACTTGTTCAATAAATCTATTGCCCTTGACCAAGATCCCTTCCCTAGCTAGCTTAGTTAATGAGGCAATATTGGCCAATGGAGTGGATAATGTTAATGCACATGGACAAGACACTACTAAGAGGATTAATCCTCTATAGAACCAATCATTAAAGTCAAGACCAAAAAATAATGGGGGAATTATCATTACCAATAATGCGGCTACCAAAATGAGAGGCGTATAATATCTTGCGAATTTTTCGATGAATCGTTCCTTGGCACTCTTATTTTGTTGTGCTTGTTTCACGCTTTCTGCGATTTGAGCCACTATAGTGTTTGAACTTTCTCTTGAAACTTGAATATCAACAAAATGATCGGAATTCAGGCTGGCAGCGAATATTTCGTCACCTTCTTTCTTATAAACTGGAATGCTTTCACCCGTGATTGCACTCTCATCAAAGTATGAGCTCCCTTTAACAATCATTCCATCAAGCGGGACTTTCATTCCGGGTTTAATTCCAACGATCTCTCCAACCTTGACACTACTTGAAGGCACAATTTTATATTCATCACCTGATTTAAGCAGAGCATCATCAGGGGCTAATTCAAGTAATTCTTTAATCGCACTTCTCGATTTATTTGTTGTTTTTTCTTCTATTCTCTCCGCAATAGCATAAAGTAACATGGCGGTTGCGCCTTCTTGACCATGAAATATGAAGAATGATGCTAT
>SDNN01000093.1 GCA_004524425.1 Promethearchaeota archaeon | reverse complement strand
TTCCGCTGGGCGGACAGGTATGGGAGCGGTGATGGGTTCTAAAAATTTAAAAGCCATAGTAGTAAAAGGGAATTCCTTTGTTCCAATAATCGCCCGCGCTGAAAAATTTAAAAAAAGTGTTAAAAAAACGCTCAATTTCATTTTAAATACTACCACAACAAAAGTATTAAGAGAATTTGGAACCAGTGCCACTGTGAAAGCCGCTCATGCTGTTGGAGATTTACCGATAAAATATTGGACTAAGGGTAAATGGAATGACGTGGATGACGTGTCAGCGGAAAAACTGAAGGAGAATTTTGTAATTAAGCGCAAATCCTGTTATGGATGTTCTATAGGATGCGGAAAAATTATCGAAGTAAAAAATAATGATTATAACTTTTCTGAATGGGAAGGACCTGAATACGAAACCATTGCTGGATTTGGGTCCATGCTTTTGAATAACGATTTAGAGGCCATCTCGATTGCTAACAATCTCTGTAATGACTATGGTTTTGATACTATCAGTGGAAGTAGCGTCATTGCGTTTTTATATTATTTATATAATAATGGTCATATAGAAAAAGATCAGATTGATGGTTTAGATCTGGAATGGGGTAATTCTGAAGCGATGCTAACCTTAATCAGAAAAATGGCATTTAGAGAGGGTATTGGTGATTTATTAGCAGAGGGTTCAAATGCTGTTGGAAAAGAGTTTAATATACCCAGTAGTAAAATTGCTACAATAAATAATTTAGAGGCCCCTTATCATGATATTAGATCATGTTATGGATTATCATTAACTTATGCTTTTGCTCCTCGAGGCGCCTGTCATACTAGTGGAGATGTCTTTAAAGTATTGAGAAGGAGCAATGAAGTTGATTATTCGTCATTGGGTATTAAAAAATTAGACATGTTTGCCAACAATAAAAAAATGGCGAAATATTCTGCACTATTGCATGATTATAGAGCATTATATTCAAGTCTCATAACTTGCTTTTTTATAAATCCCCCTCCGGAATACATGGCAGAATTAATAACTACTTTGCTCGGTATTGAATTTGATATCAAGAAGCTTAAACTCACGGGGGAGAGAATCTTTAACATCAAAAGATTATTTAATATTAAAATGGGTTTGAATTCAGATAATGATCAAATTCCAGAGATCCTTCTAACGCCTACTAAGGAAGGAGCCGTTAAAGAGAAGACCCCGGACTTTGACAAATTAAAAAGTTATTATTATAAAATAAGGAAATGGGATCCCAGTACTGGAAAACCTCATGTTCAAAAACTGGCTGAATTGGGACTAGAAAATTTAGAATTATAGACTAATTTTAAATCTTTTATATGCTTAAAAACAATTAAAGAAATCTGAAATTTATTATATTATTATAAATTTTCAGGAAATGGTCACCTCAAAATGATGAGAGAGAGAGAAGAGGAACACATAGTCGGAGGAGCTAAAATACGAAGCATTATTTTAGGGCTTAATGATGGCCTTATTTCGACTTTCACATTATTAGTTGGAGTCGCTGCTGCTACTCTTTCTTCTGCTGGAAATATCATAGTAATTTTAACTGGAATCGCAGCCATGGTTTCTGGTGCCATAAGCATGGGACTCGGTGAGTATATTTCTTCAAAATCAGAATTTACTTATATAAAGAATGAGATGAAAAAAGAAGAAGCTGAAATTATTTTATTTCCAGAAGAAGAAAAAGAGGAAGTAAGAATGACATTCAAAAAAATGGGAATAGAAGGAGATGTTCTTGAAGAGTGCGTTAATAAGATTACTTCCGATAAAGATGTTTGGTTAGATTTTCTCATAGGAAGTGAATTAGGATTAGAAGAACCTGAAAACCCTGCGATAGGAGGTATATTAACCTTTATTTCGTTCATAATAGGCGCATTTATCCCATTATTTCCCTATTTTCTCAATTTAGGCTTTATATCATTGATCATATCATCAATCGTCTCATTTTCGATGTTAGGGATCGTGGGAATGTTTAAGACAAGAGTCACTGGAGAAACTAAGTTGAAAGGTGCTATTGAAATGTTAATCATAGGTGCAATTGCATTTGTTTGCTCCTATGGAATCGGGTTATGGCTAGAACAATTTTTAATAAATGTTTAAAAAAATTTTAGCGGATTTAAATGGAAATTACATCAACTTCTCCGTCAGCATTAATTACCCCAACGACAGTCTCTACCCTTTTTGAATATGAATGAGAAGTAAAAATGCTTAATAATTTTTCATTAAAATATGTTTTATATCCATTTTTAAATCTTTCATGAGCTCTAATGATCAAGTTCAACTTATTTCTTTCAATGAAGTCATCCAATACATCTTTTCCAAACCTTCTAATTCCTGGTCCCCTGCTGCTATTCTTGAAATCTTTAAGTCTTTCTTTAGGATCATTCCAAACTAATTGAGTCGTGATTGGACAATCGATTTCTTCCTGATTTTTAGGTAATAAATTGATATCTTCGACGTATTTTAAACCCTCAGCTATACCTGCATGAACGCAAAATATCCGGTTCCATGTTATAGCAGCTATAGGTAATTTAGAAAAAGCTTGATTATACAACCTAAACATCTCTTTTGAATTGTTAAATTTGAGTCTTAATTCATCATAAAATCCGTATTGACGGTTTATAATGGGGTCTTCATGATTTCCTCTAATTAAAATTATCCTTTCGGGCATTAGCTTTTTATAATAAAATAAAACATTTATAACTTCTACTTGTTTAGCTCCTCTGTCAACGTAATCACCAAGAAATAAGAGATTTTTGAATTTTTCTCTAAAAAAGGCTTGAATTATTTTTTGTAAGGTTTCAAGATCGCCGTGAAGATCGCCCACCACCATGGTTTTCCCTTCAGAAATGTGGATTAAATTATTTTCAGCATCTAAAATGTTCTGAATGATTGCAATTAAATCAATAATGTCTTCCTTGGAATACTTTTCAATTACATCAAAAAAACGCGAGGGCAGGATGCTTCACTTATTACTAGGAAAAATAACCATGAATTATAATAAACATTTTTAAATTAAAATAAAGGAAATTAATTATTAAGTTTTATTTTAATAAGATTTAATCCTATTATCTTGGATCCAAAAAATATTGAAGTTCTAAAGGAAATATTTAACTGGGCATCGGTAAATGATATATCTGAAAATGAGATGAAAAGATTAGCTGAGAAAATGGACGTTTCTTTACCTGAAGATTTTTTATTAAAGTGTAGTTGGGGCTATTATAAGAAATGTAGTATATTTTCCCTTGATAAAGAACCAATAATCTTTTTTAAATACGTTCGGGAAAATTATTTTTTTGAAGTCTTTGGATTACATTTAACTAAATACTTTTTTGATGAGGAGCTTTGTTTTAAAAACTTCATCACGGGTCTTTATAAAAAGAAGAAACCCGTCCCTCATATTACAACGATATTCGAAAAAGGAGATAATATCGGTCATAAGAATTATAATCTATTAGACTTTAAATTTTATCTTGGAAGACATTGTTATCTACACGAAGTGTTGAGCTTATATGATGTATATGACCGTCATTTTATCGTGAGAGATGATAGGTCATTATGTAGAATTGATTTTGGTCGCTGTTTCGAAAACATGGAAAAAAAATATTTAGGATTTGCTGATTATTTGAATGACAAGGGAATTGATTTTTATGATCAAGAATTTCAGGAAGGATATGAGTTTGAAAAAAGAAAGATTAAGGAGAATTTAAGGAATAAAAAGAAAAAATTAACGAATATAATGAGAAAAATAAAATCCTTAAAATATGATTTTGAAGTGATCCAGTTTGAAGCAGAAAAATTCTGCAATAGGCTAATTGATCATTGGAGCCGGATTGGATTCTTAAAAGATGCTGAAATAACGGAATGTGAATGGATTTAAATGATGTAATAGAAGTTATTTAAATTTTTTCAAAAAATTGTTGATCGTGATCACAATTGGGACAAACTTCAGGAGCTCTTTCTAATTCTACATTACCGCAGATGGTGCATACATATATGTCTATTGATTCGAAATCCTTATTTTTATCAAGTTTTTTGAGATAATCGATAAACAATTTTGAGTGAACTTTTTCGGCTTTCCTAGCTAAATCGAAAGAATATTCAGCTAAAAAAACATTTTCTTTTTTAGCATCTTTCATGAAACTCTTATACATGGTTTTGAATTCATAGGTTTCCCCGCTTATGGCTTGGATGAGATTATTTCTCGTTGAATTCACACTTTTTCTAATCTCCTCTTCATTCAAATCAACTATATCTTCTAGTTGAATTTCTGAGCCAGTGATTTCAGAAAGTGCTCTTAAATGATTTTTTATGTGAATGCTTTCAGCATAAGCTACTGCTTTAAAAAGATGTGCGATTTCGGGGAGTTTTTCTTCCCTAGCTTTTTCTGAAAAGAGTTCATATTTTTTCTTAGCAGTGCTTTCTCCGTTAATTGCTTCCTTTAAATTTTCTACGACGTTTGTCATCAATATTTCACTTCGATGGCTTAATCTATGAAGAAATGTTTATTTTAGGGTATTTAATTGAATTTAAAATATTAATTTTTTCTTTTTAATTATTCATTTTAGGATTTTAAAGTAGACATGTGAGATATCAGAGCTTCATGAAAGAAGTAAAATCTATTTAAATGAGAAATCTAATTTTTCCGAGCTAACTGTTTATTCATTTCTGAATGTAAACTTTATATAATTTGACTTTGGTTCATATAATGTTCCCTCTTTGACTGCCTCTTCAATGGCATTCTTAATAAATTGCTTGTCAAATTTTTCTTCCAATTCTAAGATCTGGATAACGTTCTTTTTCTCAAGAGCTTTCCATTCATTATCTTCAAATATTTCCTTTAATCTATCCATTAATTGGGTCAGTTTATTAATTTTACTTCTTGATTGTCCTGCAAGAATCAAATCTACGTCAAATTTACCCGTTTCTTTATCATAACCAGTATCTTTCAAAAATCTCTTGAATAAGTTTATGATAGCCTCGACATCTTCCTTTAGAACCGTGTCTTTCAATGCCATTTTCGCATATGCTTCGCTCATTCGGACTAATGCATCAAGATTTCTAGCTAAAATGGAAACGACAGCATCTTCCTTATCATATTGTCCTCTCAAATCCAAATAGAAATCCTTTATGTGTTCTTTAGCCTCTATACTTAAAATCGGTCGGCAATTCCTTCTTGCATATTTAATATACTTTTTTAATAATTTAGCATCAATAGGGGCTGAATTTTTACTTAATTCTTCAGGTTCCTCAACAAATTCATCTGAATCTGTCATAGCATCATTAAGTATGAATTCTGCCATCTGAGCATCATTCGCAGGATCTGGTCTGTCCACAACCTTAAAAATAAGGTCAAATCGGCTTAGAAGAGAGGGAGGCATGCGAGTATTTTCAGAAAAAGATTTATATTCATTAAATCTTCCAGAATATGGGTTTGCTGCCGCTATTATTGCAGTCTCGGACTTTAATGTGGCAACGATGCCTGCCTTAGCTATGCTTACTGTTTGTTGTTCCATTCCCTCGTGTAATGCAGATCTATCAGCAGAATCCATTTTATCAAATTCATCTATTGCAGCCACACCCCCATTTGCTAATACAATAGCACCTGCCTCGAGACTCATTTGTCCTGTATCAGGATCCTTAATTACTGCTGCAGTTAGTCCCACTGCGCTTGAACCTTTACCAGATGTATATAACCCTCTTGGAGAGACTTCAACGGCATTTTTGAGAACTTCTGATTTTCCAGTTCCAGGATCTCCTACGAATAAAACGTGTATATCGCTTCTTTTTGAAGCACCTCCTCGTCTCTTTTTTTTAGTACCTCCAAATAGACTTAAAGCACAGGCCATTTTGAGGTCATCTCTCCCATATATAGTAGGGGCAATAGATCGCGCGATTTTTTTCTGAATCATGGGTTTTTTGGATAAATCTTTAATGATTTTTACATCTTCTTTGGAGATATCTATGTATTCATCAGTTTTGTCTTCTGGGTCTATAAAATTAACATCTACATAGGTTTTGAAGAGATTTGAATTGATATTTTTGATTGATTTCGCTATCACTGATTTAAAAACGCCCATTATCTTGATCCTATCTCCTGGTTTTACGCTATCAACTAAATCAAGGGTCAAGATCCCTTGAATAGATCTTGGAATCCTACCAGGAGGGAGATCCTCCGGAACCTCTTGAATCATTATGCTCTGCCAGTCTATGAACTCTGAGGTTTTAGAAATAAGCTTAAAATCAGTTTGGGCCTTAGCTTTACATCTCTTATTCATGCAAAATTTTGGCCATCTGATTCTTGAGCCAAACTGAGGGATTTCTATGGACGCTCCACAAAGATTACATTCAAAATGAGCTTTTATTAATTTTGGTCGAATTGCAGAAATTCTTACAAGAATTCCCTTGAACCAGACTAATTTATCGATGTATTTTGATTTTAAACCTCTTATCGTGTCTTTTAATGGGGAATTTTTATCTCTGGTTGTGATTCTAACAAAATATTTTTTATCGTCCAGTTTACCGGTTTGAAATTTTAGAACATTTTTAAATGCATCAACGGCATCTTCTAATAATGATTCTGGATCATTTCTTAGCATCTCTGCGATTTGGGAATCGAAAGATAGAATATCTTCATACAAGACAATTAGGGTGTTGCTTCCTTCAGAATGCAATTCACTAATACGCTCTTGATATTTAAAAATCCCAGGTTTATCTTGAAATAGGCGATAAAAATCTTCAAATCTTTGGACTTTATTTATGGGCTGGCTAGCAGAAGGTAATGGCTGAGTCAAGCTGGATCACTAATATTTTAACAATATACCTAATTATTTTTTGTTGATTTTTAACTCTTTTATTAAACAATTAAGAGCCTATTAAAGGATAAATAAAATTCGTATTATAAAATGGGGAGAGTGAATGAATTTAGTGATATTAATACATTTATGTTTTATTAACTTTCACTAATTTTATGTAAGTTGTCACAGATTATAGGGTCTTGACTCATTTCGCATCTAATCTTCAACAAAGCAATTATTCTCTTTTTAATTTTTTCCTCCTCATATCTAGCTGTTCTACCTAAAATTATTGCTATGGAACGCTGTAATTCTAAGGAATATTCGTCGCTTAAATTCTTTAAAAGTCTCGGGAGAAGCTTATCGAGCCCTATAATTTTAATAATCTCCACAACGGTATTGATCATGCTATCTCTGACATCTTCAGAATCATCTTCTAACAATGAAATTATATCATTGAAGACATTTTCAATGTTTAGAGAGCCATGAATTTTCAATAATTTAGCTGAGGCTTCCCTAACTTTAGGATCTTCATGGTTTAAATTTTCTGATAGCTTTTCATATGGGACATGAGATGCTCGTAAATCCTTGATATCTGATAAAATATTCATGACGGATCTCCTTACCCATGCTTTCTCATCATCTAACAGCTTAACAAGCTTTTGAATTACTAAACCTTTATCGCTGATATGGTTTACAATTGACCCTAAACTTGATACTGATGCTTCCCTCACAATCCATTCATCATCATTCAATCCGTCATTAATCAATGAACTTACTGCTTTATCTGGAGATTTATATCCAATAGAACCTAATATTTTTGCTCCGGATTCTCGAATAAATGGATCCTCATCTGAGAGAAACTTGATGATCGAATCTAAAGGGATTATTTCTGGGGAAGTTCTGGCAATTTCTAACAAAGATTTAGAGATAGTAATTTTAACAGTTGGTTCTTGTTGATCTAACGCTTCTAAAAATGCTGAAATATTCGTTTTTATAGATGAAGGATCTTTTTGAGCTTTTTTGGCGATTATTTTTGAAGCTTCTTTCCTAACTTGTTGGTTTCTATCATTTTGGAGGAGATAAAAAATTGGTTTAACATCCATTTTCGCAGGATATTCATCAGCTAATCCTTCTAATGACGATATTGCGTTTAATCGAATTTCATCTTGTTCATAATCCAAGTATTCAAATAATAAGGAAATTATTTCATTTGGATGATTTTTTCCGATTTGTATTATTGTTTTTGAAATGATTCCCTTGGAAATATATTTTGAAACATCAGGCACTTTAATGATCTTGTCTATTACTAACTGGGGATGTTTTGGATAATTTTTAATGAGGATTCTTGAAATATTTTCTTTTAACTCATCGCTCTCAAATTTTATAAAATTTAATAAATTATTCAGTATTTTTTCGGGATTTTGTTCCCATAACTTACCAAGAAGAGAGAGCACGCTGTTTAAAATTTCAACGTCATTGGGATCTATTCTATTTATGATCAGATCAATATTCAATGATTCTGGTTCCTCATTGAAATACTTCTCGAGTGCAAAGATTGATGCCTCTCTTACGTCTTCATCCACATCGACTAATCCATTTAGAAATGGGAGGAGAGGCAGACCATATTTTTTAAAATTACCGATTTTTCCAAGTACTTTAAATATAGAAGCTCTAACTGAGCTATTTGGATCCTCCATGAAATGTTTTATCTCAGCTATTAATGAAGGATCAATCTTTTCAGGTACGATATTTTTAATATTCTGAATCGCGGCAGAACGAATGTCATCATTTTTATCTTTCAATTTGTCAAAAATGATATCTATAGGAATGCTTATCGAATTTTGTTCCATAATTTTTAATATTTCTACTTGAAATTGACTATTCGGATTGTTAATCAATTTATATAAGTCTAAGTCTGAAACTGAGGCATTTTTTGTATTAATTAGTCTTGAATAGATTTTTAATCCAATTAATCTTAATTCCCATTCGGGATCCTTAATTATATTAAGGATTAATTCCTTAGGTACTTCTTTCAATAAATCAATATCAGCTATTAAAAGAGATTTTGCAAATGGAATGCTCTTATCATAATTTGGTGATTTTAATGCTTCTATAATCCAGGAGATCACTATATCTGGTACATCACTTTCCAATTGAACTAATATTTTATAGCAGATTTCTTTTGAATTTGGATTAGAATCACATAAACCATCAATTAATGGATTCTTGAATTTCATATCATCAAGATTTAGCTCATTTTTTAGCGGAATTCTTTCATACATCATAAGTAAAGTTGATTCAGCATGTTTTCTGATAACTGGATTATTATTTTTAATTAAGTTAAATAATGGTATGGGATCAAATGTTTGACCGCTTTTTGTTATCATTGAATACTTGATGTTGATATTAAACTCGCTCTTTTGAGCTAGGAAGAAATAGCTGGTAAAGATGATTAGCATGATTTCTTCAATGACCGCTGCCCAGGCAAACATTAGATAGTTAGTATTTATCTCATTGGTTAATGGTAAGATATTAAAGGTACTTGTTAACTTTTCAGCATTTACAATTAAGAAATTCACAAGCACATTAATCCCTACAGCAGCGATCAAATACGCAGCAAAATAAATATCTACTGCTCTATATTTTATTTTTCTCCCCCAAAATCTCGTAAAAAAACCAATGACCCCCATTGCAAGGGTCACAAACACGAAACCCGCATAAGAATACGGGGAAATCAATAAAGATCCAGAAAAATAAAATCCTATGGTCTGAAACATTGAAATCCATGCCCAGACAAAAACAAACAACATCATACCTAACACGATTCTCGGAGCAGGGTCATTAATGAATTCTTTCATGGTTCTTTTACCATCCTCGAAACCAAGAAAAACTGATCTTTTGATGTCTGGTATGTGATAATACATGTAAGTTATGCCGGCGATATATCCTTTGGATCCATAAAAAGTTAATATCATTAATGGGTAGATAAGCATCCATGATATCCAAATCATTATAAAAGGTAATCCTATCAGAGAGAGAAATATTGGTGGAAAGAAGAAAATGGCAAAATAAAATATTACTGCTAATATAACCCTAATTATTTTATTATTCGATCTATTAATCCAGATACTTCCTATAAATTTATGAAAAGGCGTTAATCCTTCATCCGACTCCTCACTCAAAGCGATAAATAAAAAATCGATTAATGGATAAAAAGAGATATAAGCTAAACATACCATAAAGGGAATGAGAAAGTAATTAGGGCTTAATTCAGGAGGTTCAGTTCCACTTTCTCTCCAAAATTGAGGCGTGTTTATGGCAAATATAAATGCCATTGCAACGACGATCATTACTGACAAGCTAAAGATCATTCCAAATATGATACATTGAACCTTGTTTTGAAGTTTAAAGTCACCTTTTAATACTAAGGCCACTTGAAGATAAATCATTAACGTCCCTATACCTAATGCGACGAGAAAAATTATGAATAGAGAAATGGAAACATTATTTCCAAAAAAATCTTCTATGAGATTGGATTGTGATATCAAGATTTTCATTCAAATATTAAGCTATTAAAATTTTAATAGATATCTTATTTTTTATTAAAAATACTATAATATATT
>SDNN01000008.1 GCA_004524425.1 Promethearchaeota archaeon | reverse complement strand
CGTGAGTTCATTATTAAATCAGAAAATGCTTTTGGAACATCTCAATAATATAAAAAAAAACCAAGACTCAATTTCATTCGAGAAATTACTTCAATTAACAAAAGATGACTTAAATCTCGATCTCGGCATCCTCCAACGCGAAATCGAGCTTCTCATCTTGCGAGGCATCATAACATATAAGATAGACGGAAATAGAATAATTTTTTAATTTTTGACTATTTGCGATTTCTGAACTTTATCTTGTAATGATCAGCTCTTTCCTTCATGTTCTATATCCCGTTCTATCACGAATGAAAAAGCGGGCATTTTTTAAAGGTTGAGTGAGAATTGACTCTAAACACAATTATTTGTTGATAAAACATTGATTATTGATGCGTTAGATAAGACGGTTCAATTGAAAATAGTCTATTTCGGACCAGCATTATCAGGCAAGACCACTTCACTTAAGGCTCTGTTTAACCATTTTGGTAAGAAAGAAGAGGTAGAATCAGTCGAGAGCAGTGTCGGGCGGACGCTATTTTTCGATTATGGCATGATTAACTTCCAGAATGAATCTTGGAAACTTAAAATTCACGTGTATTCTACAACTGGTCAGGATTTCTATGTCGTAACTCGTCCCATAACATTAAGTGCCATGGATGGAATTATTTTCGTTGCAGACTCACAAAAATCGGCCTATGAGCGGAACATCATCTCATGGCATGAGTTAAATTCATATTTCGATCAATATCTCACTAAGATGCCTAAAGTAATTTCATTAAATAAACAAGATCTCCCTGATAAATTCAGCATTGCCATTTTTTTGAAAGAGATTAATTTTGATGTTATCAGCCCGTATACGAAGGTTACTAAGACCATTGCTCTAAATGGAGAAGGCATACTTGAATCTTTTGAGAAAATCCTTGCTCTTATTTTCAAGAATTTGTATGGTAGCCAATTCAAATGTGCTTTAAATTAAGAATGCTTTCGATATCCGATATTTAGAACGTTTTTTCTTCTCTTCTTTTTTTAAGCTTAGAAAACATGATAAATTTAATTAATATTTTAAGTTAATTAATTGTTAAAGCACGCATTTTTAGAAAAATTTTTACTTCAGCACATTGTTAACTCCTGATCAGATTTATCAAGCTGTCATTGAAAAAAAGATTAGCAAAATCTCCGCGACAGGATTGTTAATTTCAATCTTGGATGGAAGTAAAAATGATGAAATCCGAGCCAAATGTTTGGAAATTTTTATTAGATTGGCCTTAAATACTGAGAAAGTATTTCGAATCATTGAGAACTGCTTGATTGGTGACAAGAGCCCATTAGTAAGAACAGCAGCTATAGTGGCAATATTTCGAAACTTTCCCAAGAAATTTAATTTCATGCCAATAAATTGGGCAGTCAACAACGAAAATTCGCTAATAGTATTACATCAATTTCTTGAACTTTTTGAGATGGTTGATGATCCCCATTATAAACAATTGAAGATAAATCTAATGAAGAGATTACAAAAAATTTATGAAGTAGAGCAAAGTGAAATCAATCTCATTTTAAAATTAGGGTTGGTTTACATCCAATTGACTAACGATATAGAACTTGATGTGAAATATTCATGGTACAAAATCATGCACATGGTTCGAAATTCTAACAATCCATTGGGATTAATCCACAGATTGCATCACTTAAGTGTCGGCGGTACTCTCAAGCCTTTACCCGAATCATTGATAAAAGTATCAATTCTTAAAAAACACGTGTTAGATGGCTTAAATCCTCGGATATCTCTTGATATCTGGAAAAACAAAAATTTGGTACAAGGTACCTATTAGATAAAGCCTTTTTAGTTTAAAAAAAGTCCGCAGAGACTGGATTTTGCATGTGTATTTTTTTCTGAGAGTTGTCTTCTAAAAGTGAAATTAATGCTGAAATGTTTTGTTTCGTTTCATACGCTATTACTTTTTCCTCTCCTTGTTTCCACTTATTAAATCCTGTTAATTCGGGAGCCGTCTCGAATAATCCTTCTTGTAGCCCGGTAAGTTTTACTGTCACTCCTTCCAGATCATTTTTCGAGATGTTCTCTATCCTAATTCTATATTTTTCCAAGTCAGATTCAATTGAGGTAACTTTATATGTCTTTTGAAATTTAGAAGAGATGCCATCAAATAAAGCGGGTGCACTAGAGCCCTTACCAGCAAATAAATCTAAATCTGCTTTTTCTTCACTAATTGGTTTTGAAACAATGGTTATTGGCACCTCAAATTTAACGATATCCTTTCCTGTAGAAGGCTTTCCCAATACCAATATGCTCCATTTAGTATAATCTCCATATCTAAATCCCCAATACTCCTTCTCGGTGGGCTCCCAAAGATAATTATGTGTCGGCTCAGCAATTTCTGGTATCTTCAATAACATGAATCCTTCCTTAGTATTATTAGTCTTCACATCGCCTGCGATGGCAGGTGGAAGTTCCTCAACCTGGCGACAATTTTCGCCATATGCCTCACAATAACAGACAATGTTAGCTGATTGTAATAATCTTAATTCAATCTGCTTGTAATTTTGAGCTTTGTAATTAATTTTTACGGTCTCTCCAGGTCGGAAAATATCTTTTGATAAACTCACATTTAACCCAGAAATTGAAAAGGAAATGGGATTTTGTCTAATAGCTTGAGCTTGAGCTTCTTTAGATTGGATTTCGATGTCATGTTCTTTTTTTACGATGATATAATCATCAGGGTCAATTGGATTTTTTTGTCTTAGAATCATTTGCACGATGTATTCAATGTTTCTTTTTTTAATTGTCGGAACCACGTTACTTTTTATTATTAACCCCCGTTCACGGATGTATTCCCCAGCTTCAAAATTACCCTTTGAAAAAATCTCTGCTTTCGCTATTTGAAGCTCTTTCGCACAAGGAGGATGCGTGATTAATCTTAATCCGCTCCATAAGATTGAAGAATCCTCATCAAAATTAAAAGTAGTGCGAATATCTAACTTATCTCCGATGTATACAGAGCCGTTATTTAAATCTGTTAAGTCAAGCTTCATAATATAACAAATTCAAATGGAATTAATTAAGTTAACTAAATTATATATTAAAGTCTTTGAGATTTATTAATTTTTATTATTAACTCCTAAAATTGCGTTAATAAAAAGATAAAAAACCAAAAAAATAGATTCATTTTATTGAAATTTGAAGATTATCAAGAACAACCTCCTCATGCGTTTTTAAAGTTGATGGACAATAATGTGCAATAATGTGGAAATCATTAACTTGAACTAAAAGCTAGAAAGTTAATACGCTTGAATAATTATATATTGCTATGAGTCTAAGCAACCATATCAAAGCCTTGTTGTTCGATCTAGATGGGACATTGATTGAAATGGAAATGGATAAGTTCATTCCTCAATATTTAAATCTTTTAGCCTCTAAAGTTGCACATTTAGTAAGAAAAAGCAAATTCATTTCCAAGCTAATGATTGCTTCACAGGCGGTGGACAATAATGATGGAAGTAAGACAAATGAACAGGTATTCGAAGAAACGTTCTTTCCTTTAATAGGATATTCCCGAGAAGAAATTAATCCTTACATTAATAAATTTTATGAGGAAGATTTTCCCACGCTTCGTCAATACTCTCGTAAAAAACCAGCAGCTCGAAAGATAATGGAGACTGCTTTTGATAAAGGATATGATGTCGTAATTGCAACGACACCTCTTTTACCAGAAACAGCTATCAGACAAAGATTAGAATGGGCAGGGATAGCAGATTTTCCTTTTACCTTAATTACAACACTTGAAAATGCTCGTGCTAACAAGCCGAATCTTCTCTATTATGAATTAATTTTAGATCAAATTGGTCAGCCGCCTGAAAAAAGCTTGATGATAGGAGATGAAGACAAGGATATGGTTGCTGCACTGATGGGAATTAAAACCTTTTTGATTGAAAGCCCTCGCACCGAGCTGAATGATGATACGCCAGAGCCCCTCTATAAAGGTACCTTATTAGATCTGGAAAAAATGCTATAAAATAAATAGCGGCATCTATTAAATTTTTACTTGAAAGACTCGTTTATTTTGCTTTTAAATATAACGAAATCATAAACCAAATTAAATACCCTTTTCATGCATTAATCATGGGAAAAAAGAAAGAAGAATATGTCGAACAAAAATTTCGATGTAAGATTTGCAATAAAACCCACACCATCAAGTTAAACAAAAAGATTATTGAAGGACGAGAAAAATTCCCATTCCCTTACGTGTTTCTCCATGATCATATCCACGGAGAGGAATATAAGGAACACCTGACCATCCTTTACATCGATAATAATTTACAAGTGAGGCACTCCGAAGTTCAAGAATTGGATTATGATTCATTGTTTTCTAAAGAACAAGTGGTGGCCATGATGAAGCCGTTGTTGGAAGAAATCGACATTTTAAGAAATGAAGTTGATAAACTTACTCAAAAGCTCAATTCTCAAAAGAAAAAATAAAATTACAAAAAAAATCTGTTTTATTCTGAGTGTGCAGAAATAATAAGATCCGCAAATAATTTCATGTCATTAAGTAAAGTATTGAGCTTGTCTTGCGATTCCATGTCTATTTCCGCAGTCTTCATGACTAACACGGATAATATGTACTTGAAAATATGCAATTCAATTGCCTTACCGTCCTCACTGTTCCCTTTAAACACTGCGGAATCATTCATGAATATATTTTCCCGTACAGTATTACAGGCATTTATGAAGTCTCGTAGATCTCCCCTTAGTGTTAATCCACTACTAACCCCCTGAACATTATGTACAATGACATTTCCTGAAATATCAGAGATGATTATCTTGGCTTTTATTTCTTCTAATTTCTTCTCGGCTTTCTCCACGTGCTTTTTTAAATCAGCATACGATGAGATTAAAATATCTCGAAATGTTTTAGCTAATTCGTCAGCTTGATAAATGCTGGTTAACATATAATTAAAATCATAATCTTTAAAGATATCCAAAAGCAATTCCTTAGCGTTTTTAACATTGGTATCCAATAATTCTTTTTGATAATCCTCAGTGTCGTATTTGTGTAAAAATAAGAATATTTTCGGCTTTTCATTATTCTTGCGATATATATCCAGTAAACCTTCAAAATATCCCTTGGCTTGTTCAAATTTACCAGGGTCATGGAGATCCACTATAGGTATGAGGATGTCTGTTCCCCGAAATACCTCTGGCTTTTCCATGTATTCCTTTCGATATTGTTCCTGCCCACCAAAGTCAAAAATACCAACTTGTAATCCAAGAAAAGGATGCCTACGGGTTTCATAAAGTATGGTTGGTGATAATTTTTTTGTATCTTCCGGACTTTTTTCTGCGAATGCCACTGAATACAAGCTGGTCTTTCCGCAACCGCCCAGCCCAACTAAGCTTATTTTCATTTATTTTGTACCTCGCTTAATTCGTTAGTTATAATTTTAATAGGTATATTATAATGTATCAATTGTGAAATAATAACTTTCTTTTTATCTAATCCATTTTGATATTACTTGGAAAAATAATATTCTGTTTTTTTAAAAGTTTTCTCATGATTATTTGGTTTAGATTTAGCCTTGAATGAGATAACAATATATGTCCTGTTATGAGCTAATTTTAGAGGAAAAAAAATGAGGAGGAGAAAAATTTAAATATTTTTTTTTCTATTTTTATAATATTACTGTCAACGATTGGTTGACATAAAAGGCTTTACAATAAGTCTAAATCAAAAAAAACCGAAATTGAATGGTACCAATTTGGATTAGATGACAAAAAATTTCATGATTCTAGGCATGACATTGGAGGTGTTTATAAGATGATAGATCAATTCATAAAAGAATTTGATATTTATTTATTAATTATCGTCTTGATATTAGGATTTATTGGCGGTTTGTTTGATAATTCATTTGGAATGGGCTATGGATTATTAACTCCTATTTTTATCATATTAGGTTTTAACCTATTAGTGATAGTTCCTACTTTACTTTTAGCACAAGCAATGACAGGGTTTTCGGGAACTATTTTTCATTCATTAAATAAGAATATAGACTTTCGGTCAAGAAAAAATCGTGAGACCAAGATTTACTTCCTATTTACAATAACCGGGATAATCGGTACAGTTTTAGCAGTGATTTTTGCTGTTACATTTTCAGAACTCTTCATGTTGATATATATTGGTTCAATGATGATTGTGGTTGGATTTATTGTCCTCTTAAAGATAAGGCTGAATGGCTCTTGGCACAGTTTATATGTAATAAGTATCATTGCTGGGTTTAATAAGGCCATTTCAGGTGGAGGATATGGACCACTGGTAACCAACGGACAGTTAATGTCTGGCAGTGAAGTCAGGGAATCCGTGGGTGTAACTCAGTTTTCTGAATCAACAATTTCTATCATCGGATTTCTACTCTATTTCATACTTAATGATTTCATCCAGATCATGCTAACCATTCAACTAGCAATCATCATGGTCTTATCAGGAATGTTTTCCGCTCCAATAGGAGCCATTATCGCTAGATATTTAAGTGAAAAAATCGCAAGAACTACAGTAGCATGGCTTTCAATTACCTTAGGAATAATAACCTTACTTAGAATACTTTTGATTTAAATTATTATTAAGATTAGTTATTAATTCCTGAATTTTAAAGGTGGATTTAAAATGAATTAATTATCCCCATCTTTTAAATAAAAAGGTGAAATGAATGATATTTTAGTCTTTTTTGGGAGCAAATTTTAAGGTTCTCGAAAAGATCTTGCCATAGCGGTCAGATGTAGCTTCAACTAACACTGCACCTTCTAATTGTTCTAAAGGATAATCCACTTCGATTTCTTCATATGGAAATAACTCCTTAATAGTAGTTATCCAAGGCTTGCTTTCAAAAACTTCATCCACCACTGCAATCCTCACGTTCATGTTCTCTAACGTGAAGCCAGCTGTATTGGTGATGGTTAAAGTCAATTCCTTCTTTTGCTCATCAAGATCTTTAGAAACTGATAAGGCTCTTCGAGCACTGATAAGAGATTGTGCAGTCTCATCTACCTCTACAGATTCCATTCGGGGTTCTTCTTCTTCGGAGGCATCTCGAACAATGAAAACCTTTCTTTTTTGTATGGTGTATTTACTCACTTTTTTCAATTTAGCCAAAAATAATACTGAATTCAAGTTTATGGCATTATATGGTTCAATTGTAAGATATCCCTTTTCAGCAGCATCTTCAATGATTTCTGCCCCAATTGGAGTTCTAGCAAACACGGTGTTTTTTTTGGGTCCTGACCCTACTGATCCAATAGAAAGGTCAGCATTTTCAGCTGTTAAATCCGTGCAAAAACTGCAAGATGAGCTTTTGAATTTGTGTAATGATTTAATGCTATAAGATTTGACAGGCTCTTCCTGGTTATCATAATATAGGTGAAATTTACCCTTATTAATATCCATCTTAGTGACTTTTGATAAATCTATTCCATCTCTCTCAAACATGGGATATAATGTCTCAGGGGAGAAACTGTCCATGCAAAACAGACCTATTTTGAGTATGTGGGCACGCATAAAATACTTAAGCATTCCAGATGGCGAATTTAGCATTTTCTCGACGGCATCAATGTTACATGGAGTACCAACAAAAGCAATGGAACGATAATCCGCACGGATGGCATCCATTAACGCATCTACTGTTTGACTGTGAGTATAAATCGAACCTGAAGATTTAATCGCATCATCCTTGCTCGTGATGATTTGAGCTACTGGATGCCAGGGATTCTTTGGATCCTTCATCGTAACTATAGCTGCATCAATCAAGTGTTCATCAAATAAATAACATAACAAACTCGTGACCGTTCCGCCATCCTGACCTCCAATCACTTCGGGTATGTTCGTATTTGCGACATAACCACGACCGAACTCACCGATGAGTTGTATGGGATCAGTAATGGTCCGGGGACATTGATTATAACATATACCGCATCCCGTGCATTTACCCACCAATTTTGGCTGACCTGCAATGGGATCCCATTCTAAAACAGGACAGACTGCCGCACAAGTACCGCATTCCGTGCAAATACCAGTTCTTACTATCTCTTTCATGAGCATGCCATAGGAATCCTTCTTCCCTTCGAGCTTTTTCTGGATGAAATCAAAGGAATATTTATATTTTGATTCGGCTTGTTCGTGATTCACTTCCTGTTCAGTCATCTTACTTAAAAATACTCTATTAGTTTAAGTTTGATTTTATATTAGTATCTAATATTTTTATAAAATAAGTAAAAGTAAAAAAGATTATCAATTAATCTGAAATGCGTCAATATCATTGAACTTTCATTTAATAAATAAAACATTTATTTATTAGATTCATGCAATTTGATCAAAAAATTAAGTATTTTCCATGTTCCTTTAGTATTTTTAAATCATTCTCTCATTTTTTTTTATTTTTATAGTAATAAAAGATAATTTAAATCAATCGTGTAAGATAGGTTTTCTTGCCGCTAGAACAGCATCAAGACGGTTAACCGGTGTATTATGCGGGGAATTTTTTATTAAGTCTGGATTGGTTTTTGTTTCTTCATGGATTTTTAACATGATCTTTATAAAATTGTCTAAGGATGATTTTGACTCTGTTTCTGTAGGTTCAATCATCATAGCACCACTCACAATTAAGGGAAAATAGATTGTTGGAGCATATATCCCGTAATCAAGAATCCGTTTAGCAATATCTTCAGTAGTAATTTCATTGGAAATATTTTTGTCTGAGAGCACGAATTCATGCTGGCAAATTCGATTATAAGGGAGGTGATATTTTTGCTGCAACTGAACTCTCACATAATTCGCATTTAAAACAGAAGTCTCTCCAACGCGTCGTAATCCTAGAGCGCCTAAAGCTAAAATATAAGCGTAGGCTTTAACTAAAACTCCAAAATTACCCCAAAAGCATTTTACTCTGCCCACGCTGGTGTCAGAATGTGATCTAATTCGAAAACCATCCTCTGTACCAATAAGACAAGGATCTGGAAGATGTGGAATGAGCTCTTTTTTTACGCCGACTGGTCCAGCACCAGGCCCTCCTCCGCCGTGAGGAGTGGAAAATGTTTTATGTAAATTCAAGTGGATGATATCGAATCCCATATCTCCTGGTCGACAAATACCTAACATTGGATTCAAATTTGCTCCGTCATAATAACACAATCCCCCGTGATCATGTACGAGTTGAGTGATTTCTTTAATATTGCGATCAAATAAGCCTAATGTATTTGGATTTGTTAACATGATTCCCGCAACTTTATCTTCTTTTAAGGTATATTTAAGAGCTTCGATTGGAATTTCCCCATCCTTATTAGACTTCAATGTTATTATTGAAAAACCTGCCATTTTAGCTGACGCAGGATTTGTTCCATGAGCCGAATCAGGAACAATAATTGTATTTTTTTCAAGATTATGGGTTTCAAAATACTTTTTTATCATTAATAAACCCGTTAGTTCCCCATGAGCTCCCGCAGCTGGTTGAAAAGTGAATGCATCCATGCCAGTTATTTCTCCTAATAATGTGGAAAAATTTAATAATAACTCTAATGAACCTTGATTATTTTCTTGAAGAGGATGTAATTTTAAAAATCCGCGTAATCGTGCGATTATTTCATTGATTTTTGGATTATATTTCATCGTACAAGATCCTAAGGGATATATTCCCGAATCGACTCCATAGTTCGTTTGGCTCAACTTTAAGTAGTGTCGCACGATTTCAGGTTCAGATATATCAGGAATCGGTAAATTTTTTCTCAGGTATGATTTAGGAATCAGATCATTAATATCTATTCCCTCAATATCCATTTTAGGAGTAAAATTATCGTGAGGATTCTTTTTTCCCTTTTCAAAAATTAATTTTACATTAGAATCCATCTCTATCTCCTCTCACCTGTTTTTTTAGTTGATAATAATGCCGCATTGAGGAAATCTTGAATATCAGATGAAGTGTTCATTTCGGTAACGCAAACCAATGCCATATCATCCATGCCATGGTAATACTTGGATAATCTCAAAGGGGGGAGTAAATCTTTATCTTTACATGAATTTATAAATCCGTTCAAGTTTGAGCACTTGACTATAAATTCATTATACGTTGGTTTTTGGTTTAAGATATCGAATCCATCTATTTTTGCTAGTTCTTGTTTAACGAAATTTGCCTTTTGAAAATTTTGGGTAGCAATCTCTTTTAAGCCCGTCTTTCCAAGGGTAACTAAGTAAATTAAGGCAGCCAAAGAACATAAAGATTGATTAGTGCAGATATTTGATATCGCTTTTTCTCTACGTATATGTTGTTCACGCGTTTGGAGGGTCAATATAAAACCTTCCTTTTGTCCATTTACCTCTTTGGTCTTTCCAACAAGTCGACCAGGAACCTTACGTAAGAATTGTTGCTTAGCAGTAAAGACTCCCAAACCAGGTCCTCCAAATGATGGCTCCATTCCTAATGATTGCCCTTCAGCAACAAAGATATCTATGTCCATTTCTCCAGGAGGTTTTAACATGCCTAAACAAGTTAAATCCGTCATGAGTTGGATGATCAAACAATTGGGTGCTTTTTCCCTAGTGATCTGAACCAGATTTGAAATATCTTCTATATCTCCGAAAAAATTGGGACTTTGAAATAAGATTGATGCAATATCCTCCTCAAGTTTTGAAATCAATTCGTTCTCAGATATAATTTCATGAGTGATATTATTTGCCCAACAATAAGTTTGAAGGACTTCGAGATACTCCGGATGAACACCTTCTATTATGAGAATTTTATTTTTTCCAGTTATGATACTTGAAATTATGGCCGCCTCCGCGAGGGCTGTCGAACCGTCATACATGCTGGCATTTGCAATGTCCATAGCTGTTAATCGGGAAATTGCTGATTGATATTCAAAGATTGACTGCAAAAGTCCCTGACTTGCTTCTGCTTGATATGGGGTATAGGATGTATAAAATTCGGAACGCCTAATGACGAAATCTACTAGTGATGGGATATAATGATAGTAACAGCCTGCGCCTAAAAAGGAACTCGAATATATTTTATTTTTATTAGACAATACATTAAATTTTCTCAATAAATCGGATTCAGACAAGCCTTCCGGAAGATCAAGACTTTTAATTTTTAAATCGTTTGGAATGTCTTGAAATAAATCTTCTATGGAATTAACTCCGATGGAACTTAACATTTCATTGATTATGTCCTTATCATGAGGAACAAAATCCATTTAAAAACCTCTCAAAAATGATGATTTTAAATAAAATAAAAAAAACATTATTGATCTTCTTCTTTTATAATTAATTCTTGGTATTCTTTTACAGAAAGAAATGCATCCAATTCGCTTGGATCTTTGAATCTTATTTTAAGAATCCATCCTTCATTATAAGGAGAGGAATTAATAAGCTCCGGATTATCGGTTAGCTTAGTATTTAATTCGACAATTTTTCCTGAAAGTGGCATGTAGAACTCATCTACGGCTTTCACGGATTCAAATTCCCCAACTACACTTCCTTTTTCAAATTCTTCTCCTTTTTGTGGAAACTCCACATACACTATATCACTTAGTTTATCTTGAGCATAATCCGTAATTCCGACTATTGCGATATCATTTTCTATTTTTACCCATTCATGAGAATGAGTATATTTCAAATCTAAAGGAAATTCATATTCCATTAACTTCACTCGTGTATTTTTTATGATATTATATTAAACATTTCGATAAAATGGCGTGCTGACAACTTTAGCTTTCAGAAGTTTATCCCTTATTTCAATTTCTAATTCCGTTCCAATCGAGCTTAATTCCGATTTGACTAATCCTAAGCCAATTGTTTTCTTTAGAGTTGGGGAAAAACCTCCTGAAGTCACATAACCCACCTTCTCTCCATTTTTATATATTTCATAATTTTCTCTGATAATTCCTCTTTCCAGGAGATTCAATCCCACGAGACTGCGCGCAGTTCCATTTTCTTTTTGTTTTAGCAAAACATCCTTTCCTATGTAATCGACTTCTTTTTGCTTTACCACCCACCCCATATTGGCTTCAATAGGGCTGATAGAATTGCTAATTTCATGCCCATATAATGAATAGCAAGCCTCCAAGCGCAATGTGTCTCGTGCTCCTAATCCTATGGGACTCGCACCAGTTTTAAGTAAGACATTCCATATTTTTTCTGCATGTTTGGCCTCGAAAGACAATTCAAAACCATGTTCTCCAGTATATCCGGTGCAAGCTATAAAAAGAGGAATATCATTTAAATTACACTCTGTAAAATAGAACCTATCAAGTGTTGAGAGATCCTTATCAGTAAGAGGGTTTAGTAATTTAACGCTATTAGGTCCTTGGAGTGCAATACGACATCTGTCTTGAGATATGTTTGAAAATGCAATGTCTTGCTTTCTTGCATATATCCTAATCCATTGGAAATCCTTCGTAATATTGCTGGCATTAACTATGGCTCGAAATTTTTCCTTACTTTCCATGTAGTAAATAACATCATCAACAACAGTTCCATTCTCGTAACACATTACAGAGTATTGGCCCTTCCCTGGTTCTAATAATTTCAAATCATTAGTCATCAGATATTGAAGCAAAGCAAATGCATCCTTACCCTCAATTAAAAATTCTCCCATGTGAGAAATGTCAAATATTCCTGCATTTTTTCTGACAGTTTCATGTTCCTTAATAATGCTTTCGTATTTCACTGGCATGAGCCATCCAGCAAAATCGATCATTGTTGCTCCAAGGTTTAAATGAACGTCATGTAAAGGTGTTCTTTTTTTAGAATGGTTTTTTGTTGCCAAATCTATATCAAGAATGTAATTTTTTAATAAGTTAATTTAAATAAATGAAATTAATTTAATATTCTTTTCCTTATCACGCGATAATTTACCCATAATCCAAGATCTTGAATATTCTCTGCTCGATTGTTTGGTAATTGTCTAATTTAGTTAGATTAAAGTTTAGTGTAACTTGAATATCTTTTTAAACAAATAGGAATTATTTGGAAATATAGCAGATAAAATCATATTCTTTTGGATAAATACATAACAATTAATGAGCAATGTGTATAAATGATGAAAAAAGCTTCCTCAAAAAATAAAATAAGACGACGCAGTTTTTTGGATGATATTGATAAACAAATCATTAATCTTTTGCAGCAAGATTGTAGAAGGCCAATAAAAGAGTTAGCTGAAGAATTGAATGTTCCTAAATCAACGGTAGGATATAGAATTAAAAGATTGGAGGATGAAGGCATCATTGAAGGATATCATGCAAAAATTAATCCTTCAAAATTAGGACAAGATATTCAATTAATCGTACAAATTCGAGCCAAATTCGGCCAAGGATATGCCGAAACTATAGGAAATACTTTAAAAGAGATTCCTGGCATTTGGGGGGTCTATTTTGTTTACGGCGAGAGCGATTTTATTATTATGGCCAGAAGCAAGAACAGGGAAGAGATTTTTGAAAAGATGAATAATCTATATAATTCTAATGAAATTGAAAGAACCACTACCTTCGTGGTTGGTAAGACTTTTAAAGAAGATCAAAGAATATTTTTTCAAGATTTAGCTTGATAAAAATATGAAATAATACTATGTTTTATTATGATTTTTTATCAAACATTTGCTTATAATTATACACCGCTAATGCCATACTAACATGCCCTAATATGGTGTTAATCCATTCAAGTATGATGAAATTTGGATCCAATATAAATAAATAACTAACATGGAAAGCAGCAACCAAGAGATTGAAATATCCAATTTTTCGCATGGAATCAGGATGGTTAAGAAAAAATAATCCTCCCGTGATGTTAATCAAGAATAATAGCACAAAAAGAACCGCCGACCAAAAAACATGAGCAGTCCAGAAATCTTCAGAATAAATGGCTACCATTATAATAGCAAATGAACTTAAAAAACCGAAAACGCGAGTTAATGATAATAAAGTCCTGCCTCTATTGTTTTCCGGATAAAAGATATAAAGAAACAAGAAATAAATAAACATAAAAACTCCCCCGATAATCATGCCAATATTATAAATAAGGGCGCCTCTTGGATTAAGAGAATAATTTCCTAGATCACTAACATAATTATTTAAAGGAGAAAAAGAGCCTGGAAATAATGATATTGAAATAGATATGTATATCCAACCTACCACTAAAATAAGAATACCCGCGATACAACTAATAGGCCACTTGATTGATCTCAAACTCATTGATATCTCACCTTTATAAGTAATTAATTATCCTGTATTTTTTATTCTTTTTTTTTTAATTTTTAAAGGTGAAAAAATCATCTGATAAGTTTAGCTTCAATTTGATTGTACTGCGAAAATCTAGGCTTCAATTTAATTATGGCAAAATAATAGACTATTGGAGCAACCAACCAGATTAACTGTGGTAGAAATGTTATATTATTTCCATTGATTGTAAATAGGAGGGGGTTCCACCAATAAACATTATATTCCCAACCGCCGCCGGACATGCTTATGAGCTCCACCAACAATTCCGATATTTGACCATATGCAATTAACACCCCTAGCTCGTATTTATTTGATTTCGTGAAGTGGGGTGAAGGACAAATTAATTTCACGAATAAGATTCCAAGTAGAAAAAGCCCACCGTCCCATAGGCTGGCAGATATCATGATTGCCATCGTACTAAAAGGTGCGGGTAAGGGTGCTGGGGTTAAATAAGTGACTGGAGGATAGGGAGAATAATCGTCAGCAATCGATAAGGGGACCTCCCAACATAGCCCGATAGCAAACCCAATCCAATAAAGATACCATATGAATTTATCAATAAAATTAAACTTATACAACAACAACACGGTAAGACAAATAAAAACTCCAAAAATATACACGAATAACTCGAAAATCAATTCAATACTTCCTCAATAATGTTTTGGGTTAACAAATTGTTTAAAGAGCGAGCAAAATTATCCTTGGCTATGATTGCTGGTTCTCCTTTTTTTTGATTCTTTTTTCAATTTTTTTAATAGCTTTTGAGGAGTTTATCCTGACAATTCGATGAAAATCATCCAGCTGTTTTAACAAGACATCTAAAGCAGTTTTACCTCCAAACACTTCTAATAATTTAATCGCACTTAATTTGACTCTACAATGATCTTCTCCATGATTTTTAAGATAATCTATTATTTTTTCGGTAGTTTGTACAAATTGTTTATCATCAAACACGGAACGCTTGCTCTCTTCGAAGAGGTTTTTAAGATATATGTTAAAGATGGCATCTATTATTACTTTTTTAAGAAGCCAATAAGTGTTTCTATCTTCAACCAAATTTAATAGAGGATCAATCGATTCTGTATTTCCTATCTTTCCCAATGCTATTGCTGCATTTTTTTTGGTATCAAAATTACGCTCATTTAAGAGATTGAGCAAGGGATCCACAAAATTTTCATTACCCAATTCTCCGAGGATGAAAGCGATACTTTCCTTTAATATGTCGCTGTCAGTCTTTAAATTTGATAACAAGAAATCATATGAGGCATTTTCATTCTGGAGATAAATTTGCTTGATGGCGTCTAATACCTCCCATTTCATGTCAAAATCGATATATTCATAATGATAATCCTCGATGTTTAAGATATTTAATAGTTCTGGAATGGCAGATAATTCCCCGATGTTTCCTAATGCCTCGATGATAGCCTTATTAACCTCATCATACATGTCATCTAAATTTGTTAATAACACTCCCACAGCATCCTTGATTTGCAGCTTTCCAATTAAATTTATGGCATTTTTCTTAATAATGAAATCGTCATGCTTGAGGAATTTAATTAAATCCTTATGGATTGCTTTTCCTAATATTTTTAAAATTGATAGTGAGTTTTGTATTAATTCGGGATTATCTTCCTTAAAGACGGGAACAATGGTTTCTAATATTAGGTTCTTATTTAGTTTCAATAATTCAATAATCTCGGGATATTTGATTTGAAGATAGCTTAAATCTTCAAATGACACGTTAATGCTTGCTAATTCCAGTCCTATTAACTTTACGATCTCGCTTTTATGTTTTTCAGAAAAATCTTCTCTGTTCAACGCTTCCAATGAGGATTTTATTAAAATGTCCGGGCTTAAAGTGAGTAATTCATTTTTGACAGTTTCTTTAATTGAAGGCGATTTGCTGCCTAATTCTTTAATAAACAGTTCTATTTCTGGTTCTTGAAACCTGATATCAGCTATGGCTTTTAAACACGCTTCTTTTAGTTCATTTGTAGTATTTTCTTGCTCTAAAATCCACGTCAAGGGCTTTAAAGCTTTTTCGTGCTCTATTGATCCTAAAACCTTGGCAGCAGAACATTTTATATCAATGTTATCATCAGAAATTAAAAGATTCTCTAACGTTTCGTAGCATTGTTTCTTTACCTCCACTGAACGATCACTCATTTTCCCTAAGACCTTAATCGCATCCTTGCGTATGGAATATTCCTTTTCTTTTTCAATTATTTCAGTTAGCATTTTGATTGAATTGTTAAGTCCAAACTGCTCTCGCTTTTCAAAAATTTCTTGAGGACGTATTTTAGGATCAACCATTTTATTAAATTTTAGATTTTCTTAGTAATTAATTTTTGTTCTACTTATTATCAATATCCTTAATTTCAATTATAAAATTTTCCGAGAAGCTTTATAAAATTGTTAATTATTAATATTAATCTAAAAAATTATAAGACTTGATTAATTTACTGATAAAAACTAACAGATATATTTACTTATTACATTAAGCACGTAAATATTTAAATATATTCTCATCAATAGTTTTTAATAAAAAAAAATTAATTAGAAACTTCAGTATCTAAATAAAAATTTTATATCTTAGAATGATAATATTTAGCATACTGAACAATAAAACCAAAAAATTAACACATGTGTAAAACCTATTAGAGGTGGATGTGGAAAGAAAGATGGAAAAAGCTCAAAATCAACGGAAAGAAGACTTAAGATTAGGCGTATACTGTTGTCAGTGAGGAATTAACATCAAAAGCAAAGTAGATTGCAATAAACTCGTTGAATACGCGAAAGAACTTGATGATGTTGTTGTTTCGAAAACCCATGCTTTTCTCTGTACTGAATCAGGACAAAATGAAATAATCGAAGATATTAAGGAGAAAAACCTGAATAGGATCATAGCTTCTGCTTGAACTCCTATAACGCACGAACCAATTTATAGAGGATCGATTGCAGAAACGGACATGAGTCCGTATTACTTTCAAATGGTCAACGTTAGAGAACATTGTAGCTGGTGTACAGAAGATAATGATGAGGCATTAGAAAAAGCTAAAATCCTCATAAAGAGCGGCTTGGAGAGGGCAAAACTTTTGGAGGTCGTACCCATTAAAACGGTGCCCATCGAGAAGGCCACTCTAATCATAGGCGGTGGGATTGCAGGAATGAACGCTGCTCTTGATCTAGCGAATCAAGGAATAAAAGTGTATCTTGTTGACAGAAAAACCACCATTGGTGGCAGAATGGCTCAGCTGGATCGAACATTTCCCACGGATGATTGCTCAATATGAATATGTGGTCCGAAAATGCTTGAAGTGAATCGCCATAAGAACATTGAAATAATTTGTAATGCTGAAGTTAAAAAAGTCGAAGGCTATGTCGGCAGTTATGAAGTTACCATCGAAAAGAAACCATGGTATACCACTGAAGATTGCAATGGTTGCGGAGCATGTAGCGAAGTATGTCCAACATATTCTTCCAACTTTTTCGATGAATATTTAGGAGCTCGCAAGGCTATTGACATTTCTTTCGGTCAAGCAGTACCTTTTAGATTTAATGTCGATAGAGATGCATGCGTGGAATGTTTTAGCTGTGTTGATGCTTGTGATTTAAATGCCGTGGATTTCAGCCAAGTTCCTGAGGATTATAATGTAACCGTCGGAACTATCATTATCGCCACTGGTTGGGATATATATGAACCTTTTGGTGAATATGGATATGGAGAATATCAAAATGTAATAACTCAAGCTCAACTCGAACGAATGCTAGCCCCAAATGGTCCTTTAGAAGGTCACGTGCATAGAGTATCAGATGATAAAGAACCGGAAAAAATCGTGTTCATCCAATGCGTGGGAAGCAGGGATACTGAAAGAACCTATTGCAGTGGAGTATGCTGCATGTTGGCCTTAAAAAACGCTAAGTTATTGAAAGAAGAGTTTCCAGACGCGGAAATTACGATTTGCTATATAGATATTAGAGCCAACGAAAAAGGATTCGAAGAATATTATCAGCGAGCTAAAAATTCCGATATTAGAATGATTCGTGGAAAAGTTGGTGAAATAAGTGAAGATCCTGATACGAAGAATGTGAAAATTCGAGTTTATTCTTCATTAACCGATGAAATCATTAGAATTGATGCCGATTTAGTCGTGCTCTCTACCGCTGCCCTTCCTTCAAAAGGAACGGGTCAAATCGCGAAAGTTCTAAACATGGATGTGGACCAAAATGGATTCTTGACTGAGTCGCATTTTGGACTCATGCCTCAGGAAACTAAGGCTAAAGGGATTTTCATTGCAGGATTCGCACAAGGACCCAAAGATATCGCATATTCGGTTTCCCAGGCCAGAGCAGCAGCCAGTAAAGTGGCCGAAATGACGTCTGCTGGAGAGATTGATTTGGAATTAATAGTAGCTGAGGTCAATGCTGAACATTGCATTGCTTGCGGAAGATGCGTTAAAGAGTGCCCCAAGGGGGCCATTAAAATCGTGGATTCGGAAGGTGCTATTGTTGATGAGATTAACTGCGATGGTTGTGGCGTTTGTGCGACGTGTTGCCCCACTCAAGCGATAGATATTCGATATTATAGAGACGAACAATTATATGCAGAGATCAGTGCTCTATTAGAATATTAAACAAATTTGAGGTGTAATAAAATGGAAAATAATTTTAGAATCGTCCTTTTTGCTTGCGTAAAATGAGGATATGGTGCCGCGGATTTAGCAGGCGTTTCTCGTATGAAATATACCTCTTCAGTAAAGATCATTAAATTACGATGTACGGGAAGAGTCGACGTAAAACACATTCTTTTTGCCATAAAGAATGGAGCTGATGGAGTCATGGTAGTGGGATGAAGACCTAACGAATGCCAATTTAAAACTGGAAACTTTACGGCTCAGAAACACGTGGATCTCGCCAATCGAATATTGGAGGCTCGAGGATTTGGTAATCAGAGAGTTAACATGTATTGGTGTAGCAGCGCAGAATCTGAAAAATTCGTAAATAGCGTTAAAGATGCGTATGAGAAAATAAAACGAGTTGGCCCCAATCCAATAACAGTATCAAAAAAGTCTAAATGACCCTATTGAATGAATCTTGTAATCAAATTTTAGTTATGAGATGACAAGCCTTGCAATGGAAGGGTCTAAATATCATTTTATAATCTTTTTAATTTTTAAAGTAAAATTTTGTGTTGGAATTATGGTTCAAGTTGTAAATCAAAAAACATTCGATGGGATATCTCCCATTGATTTGATGGAAGCTACCTACAAGGCAGCAGAGAATTTTCAAATTAGAGCATTTTTTGAAGCAAAGGATGAAATATTAAAAATAGGAAAATACTCTGAACAAGAATTTTATGAAATACTAGATGCCATGATAAATGCCGAGACTGAGCGCAAGCTAGTATTAGATAAAATGCAAGGTTTAGAACCTCTATTTTTAGGAGAAATTGCTGAAAAAATTAAGGAATTTCCCGCTGATAATGTCATCAGGGACGTAATTTATTTAAAAGAGCAAGGTTACGTTGAGGAACAAGTTGAAGTTAAAACTAAAATGGTAACCAAAAAAATTAAAGGCGAAGAAAAAGAAGTCGAAGTAAAAGAATATTTTTACCGATACCAAGCCAAGGAACTCCCTGATGATTTTAGCGAAACTTATTTCGAACCTGTTTCGATAGTGTTTGAAGCAGGGGCTTGTTGCAATTGTGGATGGTGTTCTGCCATATGTCCCGTGAATGCTCTCACTGTTTCTGCAGATGAATTAAAATTAGACGAAGATTCATGCATGAAGTGCGGATTGTGTTTTACCGTGTGCCCTCGTTCCTTTTCCATTGATCGGGCCAATGAAGCCATTAAAAAATTGGATAAAAATCTGAATTGGTCAGATAAAATTGGAGCTTACATAAACACTTATTCTGGATCAACCAAGAAGGACGAAATCATTAAGGTAAGACAAGATGGAGGGGTAGTCACTTCAATAGCAGAATATTTATTGAAAAATAAACTAGTAGACGCAATAATAGCCGTACAGCATTCGAAAGATTTATGGAAACCTGAGCCTGTAATTGTAGATGATGTAAAAGATCTCTATAAAACCGCAGGGACAAAATATGCAAACTCTCCCTCATTAAGTATTATGGACCAAGCCAAAAAGTACGATAAAATAGCATTCGTAGGCGTACCTTGCATGATGAAAGCTTTAGAAAAAGGCACCCTTTATCCCAGTGGGTTGCCCTTCTTTAAAAACATAAAATACAAGATCGGCTTGTTCTGCATGGAATCTTTTCCTTATGAAGGCATTATACGACTCGCAAAGGAGCAATTCGATAAGGATATCAATGAGTTAACCAAAATGAACATCGGGGGTGGAAAATTTATCATAAATTTGAAATCAGGGGAGCAAATGGATGTCCCTCTCAAGGATGTGCAACAATATGCCCGTGATAGTTGCCATTTCTGCGAAGATCTCACCTCCGATTATGCAGACTTTTCTGTAGGTTCTATTGGTTCGCAAGATGGATGGTCATCAGTCATCACTCGAACCCCAGAAGCAGATGAACTTTATAATGATATTGTCAAGGAAGGTTTAATAGAATCTAAAAGCCTGAAAGAAGTCAAACCTGGACAGTTCTTAGTGGAAAAAATCGGAGGCATTAAAAGAAATAAATGTAAGCCAGTTGAATTAAAAAAACCAAATGAAGAAGCAGGTGATTAATTAATTGCCAAAATCTTTTCAAGATTTAATAGAGGAAGTACACGATAAGGGAATCTGCCAAGAGTGTGGGGGTTGCGTATCCTTCTGCAGCTCTGCCGAATTTGACGTCATTGGTCTTCCGGATCCTTTTAGTCCTCCCGTATACATAAATAAAGATAAGTGCTTGGAATGCGGTATTTGTTATTACATATGCCCCCAGACCCACGTGTTAGATGACGATCTCAATCAAACGTATCATTTTTCAGATTTTTCTGCAAGTCCCATTGGATTTTATGAAAATATATATTCCTGTCAGGCAACCGATGAAGAATTCCTAAAAAATGGTACCGATGGTGGTGTGGTAAATTCCATCATCAATTTCATGATTGAACAAAAATCAATTGATGGATCTGTCGTATCCAAGACGGATGCCCCATTTCATCGAGAAGCTACCTTTGCCGATAGCAAATATGATCTATTAAAAGCTTCAGGAGCAAAATTAGACGTGACCCATCAACTTCATGAAATTCAGAAGTTTTGTACCTACACGCATAGCATCCCAAAACTCAATCATTATAAGTTTAAAAAATTGGCTGTTGTCGGAACGCCTTGTCAAATATATACCATCCGCTGCATGCAGGATCTTGGAGTCACGCCATCAGAAAATGTTGAAGTATGTCTTGGATTGTTTTGTTATGAAAATTTCTTTTTTGATAAATCTCAAATGGAAAAGTTTGAGAAAGATTTCAATATTAAGTTTACAGATATTTTAAAAATTAACATCAAGGAAGATGTAATTTTTAAATTAAAAGACGAGGGAAATGGAGAAAGAGTTGTCCATGTCCCTTTTAATCACTTGAAGGATTACATGCGACTCGCATGCAATGCCTGTAATGATTTCACGAATATTTATGCGGATATTTCTTTTGGAGGTTTAGGATCTCCCGATAAATATACTACAGTCATAACTAGAACTGAAAAAGGAAAGGATCTATTCTCGAAGGCAGTTAATGCCGGAGTTGTTCGCTGCTCAGAATTAGAACCTTCCAAAAAGGAAAAAATGATTGAGTTAATCAGTCAATTTTCTCAATCGAAAGTAGAACGAAAAAAACAATTCATGAAAACTCTAGAATAGAGATGAGAAGATCATAAGCGATTCAAAAACAGAAAGTAAAAGAGATATTGAGAGGAAAAAGTTATTCTCTGACGCATATGAATATTTAGATAAGATTTATGAGTCAAATTTAAGGAACTTGTTGAAACATTGTTATCAATGCGGCCGCTGTAGTGGCGTGTGCCAACTCAGTAAGGTTGAAAAATTCACTCCGAGTAAAATCATTCAATTAATTTTAGAGGGATTTGAAGATAAGATACTTGAAAGTGGTATCTTATGGGATTGCCTGACGTGCAATCAGTGCCTCAAAGACTGTCCTGAAGAGATAAATTTTGCCGATCTTGTAAGGATGGCTCGATATAAAATGAGGCATGAAAAAGATCAGAAACCTGAAGAGGAAATCGTGGCTCATAAGGGGATCTATACCACCATTACTGAGTTAATGAGCAGGCCTTACATAAATCCCGAGAGATTCATGGATTGGATCCCTAAAGATTGTAAAGTATCGGATAAGGGAGAAATCTTGTATTTTGTTGGTTGCTTACCTTATTTTAATTTTGAATTTGAAAATTATGATAATATCGCAAAAAGCACTCTAAGCATGCTCTGCCAGATTGAATCCGACCCCATAGTGGTTTTTGAAGATGAGATTTGTTGTGGTCATGACATCTACTGGGGGCAAGGAAAATTAAAAACGTTCATAAAATTAGCAAAAAAGAATATTGACATGTTTGAAAAGGCAGGTATCAAGACCATCATAACTGCCTGTGCTGAATGCTACAGAACTCTTAAAGTGGATTATGCGAAATTATTTGATAATATTGAGGAAAGGTTTCAAGTAAAGCACATCATAGAGTACATCTATGAGAAATGGAAGGATAACAAGATTCAATTTAAAAATCCTAATAAAAGCGAGAAAAATATACCTTTTACTTATCACGATCCCTGTAGATTAAGCAGGTTTTTACCTAAAGAGAGCAGCATCATCGAACAATCAAGAGAAATTTTTAAAGAATTTAAGAAATTGGGGTATGAATTTAATGAAATGGCACATAATCAAAAGAATTCTTTATGCTGCGGCGTTAGTTGCTGGACAGGATGCAATGAAAAATCAAAAGCTTTACGATATAAACGCATGCTCGAAGCGAAGGACGCTGGCGAGATAATGATAACTTCCTGTCCAAAATGTAACATTCATCTTAAATGCGTTCAAAACGATTTTGAAAATATATCTTCGGTAGAAATCATGGATTTTGCTGAATTTATAGTGCAACATATCGAACCAATTAATGTAGATGAACAGGTGGAGGAGGTGAAAGAGAAATAATGGAAGGTTCAGTTTTAGTGATAGGCGGAGGCATTGCAGGAATCCAGACGTCCTTAGATCTTACCGAGCTCGGATTCAAGGTGTATTTAGTGGAGAAATCCCCCTCAATCGGGGGAAGGATGGCACAATTAGACAAGACATTTCCAACTAACGATTGTAGTCTATGCATTCTCGCCCCAAAAATGGTTGAGGTATATCGTAATCCCAACATTGAATTAATGACTTATCACGAGGTCAAAAAGGTTTCTGGAAAACCTGGTAATTTTGAAGTTACCATTCTTAAGAAACCTCGATACATTGATGAGACAAAATGTAAGGGATGCGGTGATTGCGCTGCCAAGTGTCCGAAGATAGAAGTTCCCAATGCGTTTGACATGAACTTAGGGAAAAGAAAATCGATTTACATTCCATTTCCCCAAGCTGTGCCACCCATCTACTTGATTGATCCAGAACTATGCCTAAAATTAACGAAAGGAGTTTGTGGAGTCTGCGCAAAAGTATGCAAAGCTGAGGCCATAGATTACGAGCAAGAGCCTCAAGATATTAATATTAATGTGGGCGCCATTGTAGTAGCTACTGGATTTGACATGCCTGCCGAAGAATTATCCTCGCGATGGGGATATCAATATCCAAATGTAGTTAGTGCTCTCGAGTATGAGAGAATATTATGTGCATCTGGTCCGTTTGGAGGTCACGTGCTTAGACCAAGTGATCACGAAGAACCGGAAAAGATTGCATTCATACAATGCGCGGGCTCAAGAGATCTTCACGAGAATGTTCCCTATTGCTCCAGCGTGTGTTGCATGTATACCGCGAAGGAAGCCATCATCACAAAAGAACATTCAGAAAACTCCAATTGTTTTGTTTTTAGGCATGACATCCGAGCATATGGCAAGAATTTTTATGAATTCACGCAAAGAGCTCAAGATGAGTATGGAGTAGTCTATTTTCAAACAAAAATCAGCAAGATCGAAGAAGACCCTGAAACTAATGATCTTATGATCCATTATGAAGACCTAAAAACTGGAAAATTCGAAGATTTTAGGGCTAATTTGGTGGTATTAGCAACACCGTTAGTGCCTTCCAAAGGTATTCAAGAGGTAGCTGAAGTTCTGGATGTTGGATTAGATAAATACCACTTTTTTAAAGAGAGGTCCTACTTTAATAAATCATTATCCTCCCGGGATGGAATTTTTCTCTGCGGATTTTGTCAAGGGCCAATGGATATTCCTGAAACCGTAGCAGATGCCAGTGGCGTGGCATCTCAAGTAGCTACATTGCTGAACTCTGAAAAATTCACGGAAATAAAGGAGAAAGTGTTTGATGTTCCCGAATTTGAAGTTAAAATCTCAGATGAACCACGAATAGGAGTATTAGTCTGCCATTGTGGAATAAATATCGGGAAATACGTTGACGTCTCTGATGTCGTGGAATACGTGCAAAAATTACCGTACGTGGTTCATTGTGAAGCTAACCTGTATTCTTGCAGTTCTGATTCTCAAGCCAGAATCAAGGAAGTAATAGCAGAAGAAAAGCTTAATAGGTTCATCGTGGCCTCCTGTACGCCTCGAACCCACGAGGCATTGTTCCAAGAAACATGTCAAGAAGCAGGTTTAAATAAGTATCTATTTGAAATGGTAAACATCCGGGACCAATGTTCATGGGTTCATATGGGAGACAACGCAGGAGCAACAGCTAAGGCCAAAGATTTAATCCGAATGGCAGTGGCTAAAGCACGCTTATTAAAACCATTGAAGGAGGATAAAATCGATATCATACCCACAGCTTTGGTTATTGGAGGAGGAATTTCTGGAATGTCTGCTTCGCTTAATCTTGCTGATCAAGGCTTTCAAGTGTATCTTGTTGAGAAAGAAGATAAGCTTGGTGGAATTTTAAAGGAGCTTAATATTTTATATCCAATTCACGAAGATGCTTCAAAGTTTTTAAAGGATACAATCACTGAGGTTAAAAAGAATAAAAACATTCAAACCTTTTTAAATTCCAAAATCGCAGAAGTTAAAGGATACATCGGCAATTATGACGTGCTTCTCGTGGACGCAAAACAAAAACAACAGCTTTTGAAAATTGGAACCATTATAGTCGCCACCGGCGCACAAGAATTAAAACCTGATGGGACTTACCTTTATAATGGCAAAAACAAGAACGTGATCACTCAACTAGAGCTTGAAGCTAAGTTAAAGGAAGGTGATACGTCCTTTTTAGACAATGTCAAGAGAGTTACCATGATATTATGCGTGAACGCACGACAGAAAGAAGGCATAACGTATTGTTCTAACATATGCTGCGGTGTAAGCGTGAAAAATATTGGAATTCTTAAGGAATTAAATCCAGAGCTGGAAATAATCGTGTTATATAGAGACTTTCAAATGGCCAAGAAAGAATTCGAGGAGTATTATCGCGAACGCAGAAAGGATGCCATCTTCTTGAGATATGATTTAGAAAACCTACCTCAAATCACCAAGAAAAAAGGCAAGACTGAACAATATAGTATTAAGGTATTTGATACTAATTTGCAGGACAATCTTGAATTCGCAACCGATCTCATTATTTTAGCCACACCCTTGATCCCCGCAGATAACTTGGATGAATTGGCGAAAATGCTCAAAGTACCTCTTGATAAAAATGGATTTTTCTTAGAAGCTCATGTTAAATTAAGACCTTTAGATTTTGCTACGGATGGAATCTTCTTAGCAGGATGTGCTCAATGGCCGAAAAACATACAAGATTCCATCTCTCAAGCTAATGGGGCCGCGGGACGAGCAAGCAGATTTCTAAGTGCGAAGACCATCAAAACATCAGGATTAATTGCCGAAGTAAATCCTGAACGATGCATCGGATGTGGAAAATGCGAGTCTGTGTGTCCTTATAATGCTATAGAACTCAGAGAAGCATCCATGGATTTTGAAGAGGTGAGCTTGACTCTGAAGAAATCACACATAAATTCAGCTTTATGTAAGGGTTGTGGAACATGTGCCGCAACATGCCCAAATGGAGCAATATCCATCAAGCATTATGATTTTGACCAAATTTATGCCATGATTGAATCCTATCTTCTTGAATAAAATTTAAAAAATGAAAGAATAAATACCATGTCAAAAACGAAGAAAAAAGCTGTCAAAAAAGATTTTCAACCAGAAATTTTGGTATTTTGCTGCAATTGGTGCTCCTATGCTGGGGCAGACCTGGCAGGCGTATCACGATTTCAATATCCTCCTAATATGAGAATCGTGCGAGTGATGTGTTCAGGAAGGGTCGACCCTGCCTTTGTTCTTAAAGCCCTCAAGGACGGCGCAGATGGCGTTCTGATCACTGGATGTCACATAGGAGACTGTCACTATATTTCTGGGAATGAATATACCAGGGACAGATTTAAAAGGATGCATGAAATTTTAATTAAACAATTAGGCATTGATGAACGAAGAGTAAGATTAGAATGGGTAAGTGCCTCGGAAGGCAAGCGATTCGCAGATTTAATCACTGAATTCACGAATCAAATTAAAGAAATAGGCCGGTTAAAAGTGTTATAATTATTCCTTATATTCTAATTTAGATTTTTTTAATTTTTATCTCATCTTGTAAATGATAAAATTTTTCATGACAATAATTTAAGATATTGATATTGATCATTAATTTATGCATTTCTCTAGATTTACGATAATCTTTATTGATTAATGTCGGGAGACCATAATTTCTCATCTAAAAAAGTCTGTAAAGGATCATAATATAGAGATCCGATATTATTGTGATGTTGATCTTTGGGATCCTAGAAAAGTTCATAGTGAAAATGCTAGGATCTGTAAAAATAACCTTCAATATTTTATCAGATCTCTACATTTTTCACCAAAATATTTATATACTGAATTGTGATCATATTATGAAACGACATTAGTCAACATGCCGTTTTTTTATTTTTTTTAATTCAGAGAGTGAAATAAATAATGGAAGGTTCTGTATTGGTTATAGGAGGAGGAATTGCGGGGATTCACGCATCATTGGATCTCACGGAATTAGGATTCAAGGTATATGTCGTAGAGAAAGAACCATCGATTGGAGGACGAATGGCACAATTTGACAAATTATTTCCTGCAAGTGATTGTAGTTTATGTGTTCTCGCCCCAAAAATGGTTGCAATGTATAGGAATCCTAATATCGAATTATTAACCATGTCAGAAGTTACAAGAGTTACAGGCGAAGCAGGGGATTTTTCCGTCACTATTTTAAAACATCCTCGATATGTGGATGAGAATAAATGTCGAGGGTGCGGGGATTGCGCTGCCAAATGTCCGAAAGTCGAGGCGCCAAATATATTTGACATGGATCTCGGCAAGAGGAAATCAATATACCTGCCTTTTCCTCAAGCAACGCCTCCAGTATACGTGATCGACCCCGAGTTATGCCTTTATTTAAACCGAGATGTTTGTGGAGTGTGCCAAAAAATATGTAAGGCTGAAGCCATAGACTACGATCAAAAGCCTCGAGAAATAATAATTAAAGTGGGTGCGATAGTGGTTGCGACTGGTTTTGACATGCTGGGAACAGAACTAGCTCCGAAATGGGGTTATGAATATAAAAATGTCGTGAATGGCCTGGAATATGAACGGATTCTCTGTCCAACCGGACCTTTTGGCAATCAAGTATTAAGACCTAGTGATGAGCAAGAACCAAGAAAAATAGCATTTATTCAGTGTGCAGGCTCAAGTTATTTAGAAGATAATGTTCCTTATTGTTCACGTGTATGTTGCATGTATACGGCAAAAAATGCAGTTCTTACTAAAGGATATGTTCCTAATTCTGAAATAACTGTCTTTCGACATAACATAAGGGTGTTTGGTAAGAATTTTTATGAATATACTAAAAATGCTCAAGATGAACATGGAATAAACTATCTGCATGCAAAAATCAACAAGATACAACAAGATTCTGAGACTAATGATTTGGTCATAACCTATGATGATTTAAAAAAGGGAGATAATGATAAGAAATTTAGAGCAAATCTGGTAGTCTTGGCAGCACCTCTCGTTCCCTCCAAAGGAACATATGAATTAGCTACAATTTTGGGGATCCATCTCGATGATTATGGATTCTATCAAGAACGTTCTTACTTCGACAAGTCAATATCGACCAAGGATGGTATATATCTATGTGGCTTCTGTCAAGGACCTATGAATATCTCTGAGACTGTAGCGAATGCCAGCGGAGTAGCTTCCCAAGTGGCCACACTTTTAAAGCCAGCTAGGTATTCAGAAACTAAAGAACAAGAAGTTGATATATTACCTGAAGAGGAAATCATAAAAATAGAGCCTCGTGCATTGGTTATTGGAGGAGGAATCTCAGGAATGACTGCTGCATTGAATATAAGTAAGCAAGGTTTTAATACCATAATTGTTGAACGAGAAGATCAACTAGGAGGAAATCTAAATCATATCAATTTAATTTATCCAATTCAACAAGAAGCATCTGAATATTTAAGTGGGATTAAGAATGAAATCAAAAATAATAATAATATCCAACTCTTCCTCAATTCGAGGATTACTGATATAGAAGGTTCGATTGGGAATTATGATATTACGATTTTGAATTCTGAGGAACGCAAATTTAAAGTAGGTACAATTATCGTAGCAACTGGAAGTCAAGAGTTCAAACCAGAAGGCATGTTCGAATATCATGAACAAAATAAAAACATCATTACTCAACAGGAATTAGAAGAGAACCTTAAAGAAATAGATCCATCCTGGTTAGAGAACATCAACCACCTAACAGCGATCATGTGTGTCAATGCCAGGCAAAAAGGTGGATTTTCCTATTGTTCAAATGTCTGTTGCTCAAACACCATTAAAAATTTAAATATATTGAAACAATTAAAGCCGGAAATTGATTCAGTCGTTCTATTTAGAGAACTACACATGGCAAAAAAGGAATTTGAGGAGCTTACCAGTAAGAGGAATGTTATAGCTAAATACGTGAAATATGATTTGGAAAACATCCCTGAGGTAAATAAGATAAGCAATCATCCAGAAAAATATAGGATTAAATTACGGGATGAGCTAGATCGAAGAAAATTCATTCAATTTGAGACGGATTTAGTTCTTTTATCCACCCCCATGATACCCCCAGATGGCTTAGAAGGTCTCTCTGAGATGCTGAATGTACCTTTAGATGAACATGGTTTCTTTGAAGAGGCACATGGAAAATTAAGACCATTAGACTTTGTTGCTCATGGAGTTTTTACTTGTGGATGTGCAAGCTGGCCAAAAAACATTCAAGACTCAATCATAGAAGCTAATGGAGCCGCGGGAAGAGCAAGTAGATTTTTAAGTATTCAGGAAATCTCTACCACGAAATTGGAAATGTTGTCCTTTTTCCTTTCAATTGAATGTTTTTTCAAAGACATGAAGGTTGATGTTGACAGATGCAATGGCTGCGGTAAATGTGTTGAAGTATGCCAATTTAAAGCCATTTCACTCATCGATTCATATCAAGAATATGAAGATGTGAGCATTCCAGCTAAAAAAGCATACATTAATCCAGCCGTCTGTAAAGGTTGTGGAAGATGTGCGGCCACGTGCCGTTTAAAAGCAATTGATCCCAGACATTATGACTTTAATCAAATACAAGCCATAATTGACCCATATTTCGTGGAAAAAGCTCAGAGTGAGGAACTGGATAGAAAATCAGAATTAATCTTTAGCTAATATCCTTTTCAAATACCTTTAAACTTTTTCTTAACCATTGGTAAAAAAATAAAAAATAATGATATTATTTTGAGATGAAATGTAGTATTTAATCTCTCATTTAATCTTCTTTAGTTTCTCCTCCTTTAACTCTACTGAAGAGTAAAAGGCCCATCACGACACAGAATAGTACAAATGGAAACATCACGATATAACGATAATCTCCAAATCCGATAAAAAGAAATAAGATACCCCCAAAAAGAATGGGTGCAATCGTATAGGCAGCTTGGTTAAAGGTATAATAGATTCCCGTGTAAATTCCCACCTTCCCCTCTGGAGCCAAATCCCATAGAATTGGAAAGCTGTTTACAATGAATCCCATCCAAGGTATTGAAATTAACATTAATATGACGATCATAAGAAAAGGTTGATGATTTTGATATACTATGGGAGCTATGACAAATGACATGATGGAAATGGATATGATCATCCAGATGAGAAAAATTTTCACGGCATTCTTTCTTCCTACTCTCTTAGATTGTCCTAGCATTCCCACGAAAAAGGCAGAGGCGATCATTGGTCCCGCATAAGCTAAAAATAGCGTGCTCGCTTGAGCTTCTGCCATTTTTTTAGCATCTGCTTGATTACCTGTCTGTTCATATGCCGCATCATATAAACCCAAATATTCCATGGCAAAACTCGAAAAGAATGCTTCCACTGAAGCGAATGCCAAATACATGAAAAATACGGCCATTAAGAAATAGGCAAAATCTTTATGGCCCTTCATTATTTTTACGGTATCTCGATATGACTTGAGTTTTTGTTTTTTAGCCTCACCTGGTTCCAGTTCGTCTTCAACCTCCCGAGCTCTGAAACTGGCTCTGTCAATTTCAATTCTCTTGCTTGTAAACTTGAATCCTTTCTCGCCTGTGGGTGTCTCTTTAATGTAGATTATTTGAATGGCTAAAAGAGCAATCATTAAAATCCCAATGATAAGAAAACCCAAACGATCAATCCATTCCACGGACAAATTGGGAATGAACCCAATGATAATTGGAATTAAAAAACCGATCAAACCGCCCATGTTAGCAACAAATTGCTGAATAGCACTGGCCTTGGAGTACATTTTATCTGAAGTATAATCGGGCAGTATGGCAATTGATGCACCTCGAAAGATTGACATGGCCACATCAAACAAGAATATGATTAATATGAGTCCAAGCAATATCCTCATCCACGGAATCAATACGAAAAATATGGCTGCTAAGACAGTCCCGGTAATGATGAATGGCATACGACGTCCATATTTGCTTCTCGTTCGGTCGCTTAGGTCTCCAAAAAAAGGCTGTATGATTACAGCGACGAAATTATCCATGGCCATGATTGATCCCTTGATGATATCCTTGAAAGGATTATCCCCTAAAATGTCGTTCAAGAGTAAAGGAACCTTAAAATTGAAGTAACTCCACGCTAAAAGAACTGTCAAGAAAGATAAACTGATGATTATTGTTCGCTTGCTATTCAACGTATCGGGAGCAGTTGGCTCCATGCGTGGTTCAAAAGGAAGATATGCATCATTTTTGTTGCGTTCCCCATTATCTTGCTGATTATTTATAGAACTCATGATAAATTCCAGATAAATAATTAATTTTGAGTTTAGTAAAGAATATAATGAGCTATATTTTAAAAACAACTAAGAATAATTATTAAAAAAAATAGATTTGAAAAATCTACATTAAAAGTTCGGTAAATGTTTTATTCCCAATACTATTTCTCTCTGGAGGCTCATCATTTCGGACTTTTACCATTTTAATTGCGTCGTTCGGGCAATTCGCCGCGCACACCCCACATCCTATGCATAGCTCTTCTCTTACTACCATTGCTTCATCGGATGCATCGGCTTGATTTGGCCATTTATGATAAATCGCATCATTCGGACATTTCCTCATGCAAGTTTCACATTTCACGCAGAGGCCCATGTTTATCTGAGGTGCAAAATTAGAGGGCTGAACATTCTTGAATTGGAAGCTCTTTCCGGGAAATAATGCTCCACAATGACAGCTACAACAATTACATACAAACATGGATGATTCCATGCCTTTATCCCAGACGGCATTATGTACTAATCCTGCTTTCTCAGTTTCCTTAAGATATTCAATCGCCTCATTCTTCTTTAATTCTCTCATTCCTGGAAACTTTTGTTCTATTGCCAGTTGAGCTGCAAGTCCTGCTAAAAAACATCCCATATCGGAAGATGCCACTTCGCAAGGTTCGCCTGATAATTCCCCAATCAATCGACATTGGCAAGGAATGACTGCAAAAATATCGTTTTTCTCAATTAGTTGTTTCACTAAATCATAAGGAAGTGCTTGAGATTGCACGTCAAAGGATTTATCTATTTCAATTAATTTTTCTTCAGCCTCAATTGGAAGTAATGGTTTGAACAGTCTGAAATCTGATTCATAAAAAGTTTGCGGATACACCTCCTTAATCAATTCCCTATATAATTTCGCCACTTTTTTTGTATTTTCTTCAGTATCTTTTCTGATAATGAAATATTTTTCAAACACGCCCGGAATGAGTGGATCTAGGCAATATTTTGTTCCCTTCTTGGATATTGTTCCTATTTTGACTAATTTCTCTAAGGTTTTCTTAATCTCACTTCTAGGAAGCCCTGTTTTCTCTTCAAGATGTTTAAGCGAGTTCCATTTATCCGCACTCTCGAATTCAGAAAGAATCTTAATCTCTTCCTCATTCCATAATGCTTTCAATAACCTAATTACTTTCTTGTGCTTGGGAGCAATTAAAGGGCCTAATTCTAACTTTTGTCTTACATTTTCATAATAATTTGTTTCCGCCATAAAGTTCATTATGAAAAATTATTATAAAAACTTGATCATATTGCGAAGTATTTTATAGCTAAATTGATCAAGTATGATGCTAATGTTGGAGATCGATCTTTTAGGATATAATAAGGATCAGAACTGAATCTTTGCAAGGATAATATTATCGATTAGGGTAATAATGCCGAAATCATGCAAATGACCTTTGTCAAATGTAAACAATTCTGCGATTAACTTATCAGCTAGAAATTTGAAATTTATTTAAATTATTTTGTATTTTTTCCCCAATTTTCCCAACCCTTTTCCCACTCTGATTGTGAAATTTTAAATTTCTTTTGTCTTTTTTTTTCTTTTTTTCGCTTCTTATTATTTTTTTTTATTTGCTGTTTTATTTTTTTACGACGATCTTCTTCAATTTTTTGTCTGAATATTAAATTAAGAGCTGAAATGTATTGAGGGAATTCTTCCATATTGTTTGGTAGACCTAGATATTCTAAATTTTTCAAATTAGTTATTGAATCTGGAATACGTTTGATTTTCGTGCCACTTATATCAAGGTATTTAAGTGAAGATAATTCCATGAGAACTTTAGGAAATCTTTTTACTTCCATTCCATACAAGTCTAACCATTCCAAGTTTTTTAGACTTCTGATGGAATGAGAGATATGTCTTATGGGATTATATGATAAGTCCAGCTTTCGAAGTCTTGTGAGATTTTTAATCTCAGAGGGAATGTCTACAATAAAATTATTGCTAATTATTAACTCTTCCAAGTAGACTAAGGAAAATATCGGCGAAGGAATGAAAGATAATGGAAATTGTTCAATTCCCTTTAATATCACGATTTTCACCACGTGTCCTGCTCCATTGATTTCGTAATATATATCATAAGGCAGCTTATAATAATTTTTCTCGAGCTTCCGCCCAAAATAAACATCTAATAATCCCAGGTTTACTGCATCTTCGGGATGGACTCCTTCAACTAAATATCGGGGGGCGATATTTTGCTTGATTAATTGCAAAAGCGGTTTGGACACTGGATTAAAACAAGCTTTATCAAGAATGATCACCTTCAGATTGGTCAAATCCGTGATATTAGCGGGAAGCTCTAATCGCTTGTAATCTAAGGAACGGAAGTTGATTCCCCGCAATGATCGAAGAGAGCTAATCGATTCTGGAATTGATTTTAGATTCCAAACCGAGAGATATTTTAAATTCGAAAGCTTTTTCAAGGAGGGGATTAATTTTTCTAATTTTAACTCGTCTCGTTCTATGAATTCCACTCCGATGATCCGATCATCTTCAACCACGTAAAAACATCTTCCAAGAAAATGCTTGTTAAAAAGATAATGATCTTCTGGTCCGTCGAGAAGTTCCCCATCATAATCATAACCTAATTTCCTTAGATAATCTCCATTACGAGGATTTTCATTGATAATGGAATTATAAAAGCCTAAAATAAAGCTCAGATCCTGTGGAATTATTCCGAAAGTTTCTGAAAAATGCTCTATTTTCTGGTTTCTCAATGAATGGATTTGTGGGTCTTCTATATTTTCAGATAACTCTAAAAGAGTTTTTAATACTGATAATGATTGCTCATGTTTTAAAGCCCATTTGATGATTGAAAAGGTTTTAGATTGAAATAATTTGTAAATAAGAATCAACGACTTTTCGCGCACCATTTGGTGCTCATCCGAGATTACGCAAGATTCCAAGATTTTAAAGGCTCTTTCATCATCGAATGAGATCTTAGCGAGCATCTCGATTGCCTGATGACGTAATGAAGCCTCGGAACTTGTTTCAATTATTATTTCAAATGCATTGAAAGTTTCAGATTTGCTTAATGTTCCATTTTCAAATTCAGAATGAATAAGTTCAGGAGATATTAAATAGTCTGGATCTTTACTCATTTTATGGGGCTATAAGGGATTTTTCTATTACGTTAATATAAAACAAATTTTATAAATATATATAAATTAAATGAGAAAAATAGTATCATTTTTTTTATTCTCATATCTAAAAAAATCAAAGAAATGATTTTAATAAAATTAACAAAAATAAAAGATTACAAATTCTAATATTCAAAAATGGGACAATACCACCTATAATAAAGAAAGTTATTAAAAATTATATTTATTTATGATCATATTAGTTAATTTTCTAATAGTGCATTATCGGTTTAGAAAGTAATGACGAAAAGATTAATAAGATCTGGGAATTTTCAACTAAAAACTAAAAATAAATTCTTTATTTGATCAATCTAAGCGATTATTTTATTCTTTTTCTGCACTTGATTATCAAAATTCCACGTTATATTTTGTGTTAACAACACAAAATTGTCGAAAATGATAATGATTTATATATCTATTTTGACTATATTATCTTAGG
>SDNN01000092.1 GCA_004524425.1 Promethearchaeota archaeon | reverse complement strand
TTTCCACAAATAATGCAATTTGAAAAGGCATGAAGAAATTCTTTAAATTCATTATCTTCTCTCGGGATAAAGATGGATATATCCTCGATCTGGTAAAATGGTTGTATTTTTTCAATTAATGATTTGAATATGCTCACTTTCTTTTGTTTTTTATCCTCATCGTGGATTGATATAAAAAATACATCGTCTAGATCATGCTGTTGCATTAATTGATGAATTTCATCGTCAGAAACTTCACGATTATTCAAATCTGTTTTGGTTCCTATCAAAATGATCGGAATTTTAAAATCCTCAATAATCGCATTTTTACGAACTATGTTAATCCAAAAGGGTAACTCTTCAAATGATTGATGATCATTTATATCAAAACATAAAAAAGCTCCTGAGGCCCCCCTACAAAAAGTTGGATATAAAAATTTGAAATTATTCTTTGTTTTTAAGTCCCACATGATAAATTGATAGGTATCATCATCATTTATGATGACCTCAACTGGTTTGAAAGAGACACCCAGATTGCCATAGTCGACTTCAAGAGTGGGTTTTCCCAGGAGAAATGAAGTCTTTCCAGAACCTGAGGCTCCTCCTATGACCATTTTTAATTTGTATGTTTTAGACATGGTTCATAAAAAATGCGTAAGATTATCAATAATAAACCTCAAAACTTACATGAAAATTCCTATTAAAAAAGTTTATGATATTGATATCCCAATCATGATAATTGTCAAACTAAAAAAAATGATTCATTGATAATTACTTTTGAATCGTGAAAAATAGAAATACTATTGATTGTCTTTAAAAATCAGTTCATAACACTTACAGCATGGAATTCCAAAATCGATGTGATGATAAAATAAATCATCAAACTCATTCGACATTTCCATTAATTCAATGAGTTTTGCTCTTAACCTTTGCTTGGTTTGATTAGTGCTATAATAAAATCTCTTCAGATAATTAAAATGTAATTTTCGACCACATAATACGCATATGGAGAAATAATCGATAAATTTCTCAAAATCCTTATCGAACTCGGGTAAAAATATGTTAAATTTAGAAATTTGGGAGATATTCGACATCTGTGATATTAGCTCTTTAAATACATTTTCACGATTTAAATCATCAAGTGAGGTGAAAAATATTCCATTTATTTGATACATCTCCATTAAATCATCAATTTCTTCGTCGGTGATAATTCTATTTAATTCATTTTTGGTACCAATTAAAATTATGGGAATCTTTCCTGAAATTTTTCGAATGATCTTGATCCAATAATGCAATTCATTAAAAGATTCACGGTCAGTCACGTCAAAACATAAAAGAGCTCCTTTAGCCCCCTTGCAAAAGCTTGGATACAAGCACCTAAATTGATTCATGACTTTAAAATCCCAGATCTGTAGTAAATAAGTGTCTTCATTATTAACTAAACAATCAATTAGTTTAAAGCTTACACCAATGTGAAAAAATTCTTCCTCATTGTAAGGAAAATAAGTTCCGTTTAGAAAGGTAGTCTTTCCTGATTTTGCAGACCCTCCCATGATAATTTTAAAAATACATGATTTTGGCGTTTTGGGCACCTTAGAACCTATTTCCTTTAAAAATGTAATATCTCATGATAATAATTTATTGTGTTAAAAAAGCTTTAGCCATTATAAGTAAAACTCAACAGTTTAAAAAATTGCATTCAACACAATATTTTTTGTTCTAATATAACATATTTTATCACATATTTATACCTTCTACTTGATTTCGTACAGATTTCCATAGTTATCTTTTATAAATAAGTAATATCCTTGCCCATTCTTTCTGGGTACTTTTATTGTTGTAAATCCCAGTGATCTCGATTTATTTAAGAATGAATCCCGATTTTCCACGACTAAACACGCGTGTGTGTAAATATCTCGTGAATGAGAATCATCATTCGTAATAAATACTTCAAAACTCAATGAATCGTTTTCATATCTTATAATATTTTGTTCTTTATCAACGCCAAAAAATTTTGCCATTAAGTCTGCCGAAACAGTAAAAGATCTTGTCTTTTCTAAGCCAAGAAGCTCTATGTAGAATTTATCACTGTCTTCTTCTGAATTCGAAGCTAATGCTACGTGCTCGATTTTCATTTTATTTACCATGTTAAATAGTGTGATAATAAAAATAATAAATATTAATAATATGAAGTTAATTGTTCATTTAATTGGACTCTAAAATACATTAAAAAATAGTAGTGATGTATTTATAATGGAAAAAGAAGAAAAATTGAAACTTTTTGCCGGAATTTTATTGATAATTTCAGCGATTACCCATGTTTCCCAATTATTTGTCTATGGATTTGATTGGCACCAGATAGTGGCAGCAGTTTATGGAGCATGTTATGCCATTCTTGGGATTGCTCTTATTAAATATGGCGAGAATAAAATTGTATTGATCTTATGCATAATACTTCCTGCAGTCGGAGGCACTTTAGGAGTTATTAGATTCATCGCAGTAGTTATTTTGGAAGGAATTTATAATTTCTTTATCATATTTCATGTAATCGTGGATATAATAGTTGTGCCTATCTGCATTTATTTATTCTTAAAATTAAGAGAAAAAGATACCTTGTAGTTCATTTTATTTTTTTTATTTTTATACCTCAAGAATCCTAGGTTCAGCATGAAGAAGTTCTAAAAAGTTAGAATTATTTCTATAAATTTTCGAATTCAATTAATTTAAAATGATAAATTATTGGATACATTATGATGTTTACGCCAACACCTTCAAAAAAAAGAAAATAGACGTACATGAATAAAATTTGCTCTACAATACTTGCTGGAATATAATTATTGTTCTGAAATATTCCAATATAACGTTGAAGGAATACATGAAGGGGGACCATCCAAATTAATAAGTATACAACCACACCAAATTCATAATAGAGCAATGTCATTTTCCTTTCCTTAGGAATGCTTTCATTAAGAATAAAATATGAAATGCTTAAAATAAACGCAAGTATTAATAAAAAAATTGATAAGGGTGCAAGCATATCTCTCACGGTAATTGTTATGTTTGTCGTTCCTTCTCCAATTTGCGTAGCTGAAACTATTGAATAAATAAAAAAGGGAATAAATACAATGATTACGAGAAAGGATAAAAATAATTCATTATACCTCTTCTTATCGATTATGAATTTGACAAAATGATAAGCTAAAAGAGTTTTTACTCCACCTTCATAAAATCCCAGAATGAAGGCAATAAAAGGAAAACCAATAGGCAATGAAAATAAACACGCATTCTCAACCACTCTTATTCCTATCCCCTGTAATAATAATTCCACCCCGCTATTTATCATTCCCACTATTAAAAAAACTAAGAGAGAGTTGCGATCGATACGTTTAACGTAAAAATATAAACTGAAAATAAATACAATAATAGCTATCAAGAATTCTAACGTGTAAAAAAAAGGAGTAAACACCCTTATCATGTAATATTGAGAAATCATTAATTATATGTGAATTATCAGTCTATTTAAAGATTCTTACCTGAAACATGATTTTGCAAAATTATACTATAGAAAAGAAAAAGTAGACGAATCCCAAAAATTATTTTAGCTTTTAATATTTTGTTCAATTAAAGTTTTGATTTAAATTAAATATTATTTAAGATCTCTCATGCCTGATTATTATTCTAATTTAATAGATATTGAAAAAGCGCACCATACCAAGCTGTTTTCAAAACGTAAATTCGTTGCGACCAAAGGGAAAGGTGCAATTTTATATGATGAAAAAGGGAACGAATATATCGATTGTGTAGCTGGACATGCAGTATTAAATATTGGTCATAGTCATCCGAAATATATCGAGGCTGTTAAGAAACAACTAGATAATTTAGTGATGGTGCCCCCAGGATTTCCCGTAGAAGAACGAGCAAAAATTTTGAAAAAATTGGCCGATATTACCCCAAAATCATTAACACAGTCATTTTTATGCAATAGCGGAACAGAATCTATCGAAACTGCGTTAAAAATAGTATTAGCAGCAAACAGAGATAATAATAAACCAGAAGTAATCGCTTTTAAGAGAGATTTTCACGGAAGAACGTTAGGATCTCTTGCCATGACTCATCACATGAAATATCGGAAACCGTTCTTACCATGGTTGAGTAAAAATGTTAAATTTGCTTCTCATGGTGATATAGATTCCGTAAAGGAATTAGTCAATGATAACACGGTTGCAATTTTTTGCGAGCTAATCCAAGGTGAAGGAGGCATACACCCAGTACCTGATGAATTCCCAAAAGAATTGCGAGAATTGTGTGATGAAAAAGATTTAATTTTGGTGATAGATGAGGTTCAGACGGGTTTTGGAAGAACTGGAAAGATGTTCGCATTTGAACATTATGATATTACGCCAGATATTTTATGCTTGGCTAAAGCGATAGCAGGAGGGCTTCCCATGGGAGCAACTGTCGCTTCCGAAGAATTGTATGATAAATTCCTTGATGGAGAACATGGAACTACTTATGGAGGAAATCCAATTGCATGTGCGGCAGCAAATGCGGTAATTGAAATAATACAGGAAGAGAATCTCGTAGAGAATTCCGCTAAACAAGGGGCCAAAATGCTTGCAAGTTTAAATAAATTAGAGGGAGAGGCTGATATAATAAGAACCGTTAGGGGTAAAGGTTTAATGATAGGTATAGAATATAGGACAAAAGTTAGAGATTTAATTAATAAAGCTGAAGAATTACGTGTTTTAATGCTCAATGCGGGTTTAACGGTTATTAGACTTCTTCCTCCTCTCTTGATAAATGACAATCAAGTAAATAAAGTCTTGGAAGTAATTCACGAAATTTCACAGTGATAATGAAGTATTTTAAGAAAGATTTTTATTTTTAGGTTTTTTATTGAAAATTTAACATTATTTTAATAGTAGTATTGATTGATTTTTTATCCAAAAAAGAAATCTTTTATAATTGGTTAAAATTAATGACTGAAGTTAGTGAAAAAGAATTTATTGATAAACTTTCTGATGTGATAGGTAAACTTGCATCAATCGCAAATACTCAAGGTTCAAGATTCATGAATAAATGGAAAGAATACTTCACATCACTCACTCAATCTCCCCATTCAGTAAGGAAAATTAGGATAGATAAGGAGAAATTTAAACAAGATATAAAATATCGAATTGAACTATTAAATAATGTTGAGGCTTGTTTAGTTGACGGCTTTTACACCATCAAATCTCTATTAGAAACATTATATAATTCATATTTTGATTCTGAATTATTTAAAAAAGATTTCTCCAAAAAAGATCAACTTATTCTTAAATATTTGGTTGCAAGAGAGATATTAGGAAATTTAGTACAGTATAACATGATGGACCATGATTCAGTCCCTACTAAATACAATATCATGGCTAGAAATTATTTATTAATTAAGATGAATGGTCAAAAAGATAAAGATATTCTTGAAAACATGAAGAAACTGAAAATAAAAAATCTCTCTCTCCCAAGAATAAGGACTATCATGAAAGAAATCGAAAATGAAGGTATTATTTCGATCTCTAAAAAAGATGATACCTTCTTCTATAATTTAAAAAAGGAACTAAAATTAAGCCCTAAAGGTAAAGAGAGCTATAATAAAACGTTGCGTCCATTAATTGATTGGCCAACTCAATTTTGGAGAAGTTTTTACAATATTCGAGAATTAAATGTCACCTTAGATGAAAAAACACCGCATCGTGATTTTCTAAATTCTATTTTATCGAGATCTGCCACCCAAGGATTTTCCGCGGCGGATTATGTATTTAAAAATCTAATAAAATATTATGAAGAACTTCAAGAAGCTACGAAATGAGGTCAAAAACTGCACCTTAGTAAAACCTTAGAAATCTTTAGATTTTTTAATGGGAATTTCAAATTCTTCTAAAAGCGGAATAAGGTGCCTTTTTTCTTGAGAATTGGTTCCTTTCCAATCAACAATGAAATAATCAACTTCTTCCCGCGTATTGGATATCATTTGGGCTATCATTGTCTCATCTAAGTCTTCAATATAATATTTTGGACATATGAAGGATATTGCCATGTCTTCTTTTAGTGATAATTTTCTAAACTGTGGTGCATAATGGGTCCCCCCAAATCCTAATCCAACTTTACTAGTTTCATCATGTTGTAATTTTAAATAATTCAAGACCGTGTTAATTATTGCTTGAGCTACCACCCTTCCAGCCTCTTGAATGACCCATTCTTTTTTGCTACTTCCAAGTTCAATAAATATCAATGGTTTTTCTAAATCAGTTGGACCATGATGAGTGACTTCCATGTCAATTGAGAATTTTTTCAAATTTGATAACTCATGTTGTTCTACCAAAGAAATGAAACCAGATTTTATGAGAAAGGCACTCGAGTGGGATAATCTTCGAGGCTCTCCTCCAAACTTAGCCTCCCTGCTCCAATTACCCGTTGTATGAACTAAAAAAGCTGGTTTAGAAGTTTTGGATCGGTGCCTACTCGCAAATATTAATGAATCGGGGTTGATTTGCGTATCCTCAAGTCTTAAATTATCTAAATTAATCAAAGGATCGTGCGTTAAACCTAAATAGACCTTATTCACGTTCGGGTTAAAGTCTTTCTCTTTTTCTAGCTTTATTTCATCAAGCTTAAATAATGCATTATCATGCCATGTAAAATCAAGTTCACTAAATTCCCAACTTTTTGAGTTCAATAGATTATTTCGAATATTGATTGAAGCTATGTCTTCCGTTGAGGTTATGATTAATATTTCTACCATTTTTCTTGTCTTAGTTATTATCTTAAAAATTAAAAATTATCACGTAGAATTAATATTAAGTATAAAAAATCTTAAGTTATCAATTTAATGGAAGGAAATTTCTTTTTAGCAATAATTCTTGCTATTATTTTTGGAGCGTTATTTTTTATCGAAGATTATTCTACAACAGCTAAATTCAGGTTAAATAAATCCTTTATTGCAGGGATTTCCCTAGCATATTTTTTCCTTGTCCTCCTTCCTGAAATCGCCCTTAATTTACCGGAGTTTCCCTTGGGTCTAGAATTATTTGAATTTTTATTCGTACTAATAGGATTTATTTTCATTCATGTAAGTGAGAAGTTAATCCTTCAAAAAGTCGAATCTAAATCCCAAAAAAGGGTCAGGAAACTCATTAAAATGGAAAAAGATCTAGACCTGGTGGAAAATAATATAGAAGACATAGTCAACATGGAATTGAATCAAGAAGAGTTAGATGAATTTGCCTTAAAGGATTTAGGCTCAACTCTCTTAGAATTAAAAGAAAAAAGTAAGGAAATCGAATCGGAGATAGAACAAAAAAAGTTAAAAATTCAAGCGCACATTGAGAAAGACTTGAAGGAATTACGTTATCTTACTGATTTTTTCTACCATGTAATTGTAGGAATACTTATAGTTGCGTTGTTAATTATCGAACTTCTTTCAGGTATTTTATTTTTCATATTTGCTCTTTTCAGACTAATAATAACTAGTAGTACTGAATTAAGTTTAGAAGTCTATTCAGATCTCGGTATAGAGGTTAAGTATGATGAATCTAAAAAAACAAGAATAGTACTTGCGTCAGCAATCTTAATTGGTGTATTTACTGGTATTATTTTCGAATTATTCTTCCCTGTAGACTTAGAAATCATCTACATTCTGTTTTCATTCATTTCGGGTATTATTCTTTATACCATATTTAGAGAGGTTATTCCAGAAAAAGAAAAAGGAAAACCACTATATTTCCTTATAGGTGCAGTAGGTTTCACTATTATCATAATCATTATTAAATTTTTTACTACCTTGTTGCAAACTGTTTAGCAAATTCTTTAGATTATCGCCATGTAAAATTATCTCATCGTGCGAAGAGTGGTTAAGAGAATTTTTAATTATATATAGAAGAATTGTATTATCATTAATTGTAATTAAGAAAAAATTTTTCTCTCGAGCTTTAAAACAATGGTAAAGATCATCCAAGATTTATGGATCTTGACTGAATCAGGGATCGTTGTATTTAATCGAGTTTTTGATCCCGTAGTTAATGTACAATTATTTGGAGCCTTAATGACAGCTTTAGATTCTTTTGCAAAAGGAATTGGAATGGGAGAAGAAGGCCTCAATAGTTTTGAAGTGAGAGATGTGCGTTTCACGATTTTAAAATGCGAAAAATTGCTATTTATTGCCAATTCCTCTAGAAAAATTAAGGATAAAAGGGTATTGGAGGAATTGAAAAAAATCTCTCACATTTTTTTTAAGAAATATGAAGAAATTCTAAACGATTTTGATAATTGGAACATGGAAATAAGTGTCTTCAAAGATTTTGAAAAGGATATTGAAGATGCGCTAGAAGAACCCATCAAAAAGTTTTGGTACGAGTTTAAATAATAATATAAACACGAGAATGACCTTAAATTAAGATGATAAGCGTGCTACATGAGGTAATTCCGCACATTTTTTGTTTTTAATACCTCCTTTAATAGAAAAATTTCATTTCTTTAACATCTTATCATCGTGAACTTACATGGAAATGTGAAAAAAATAACTTTTAATTTTAAGTAATTATTATCCTAACCATATTTATACAAAAAACAAAATTATGTTAATCGGAGTATAGAAAATGGCAAGACCTTCACCTTTAGATATATACGCATTACTAGATAAAAGCAACTGTAAAGAATGCGGTTATGACACTTGCATGGCCTACGCAACGGATCTGCTTGAACGGAAGGTTAGATTGGAAGATTGCACTCATTTGATGCAAGACCCGAAACAAAGAAAAAATCTAAATAAACTAAAAGAAATTACTACCCCTCCACAGAAGCCTGTTCGAATTGGAGTAGGTGAAAAGGAAGTCACCATTGGCGGGGAGGAAGTTCTCATGAGGCACCAGTTAACCTTTTATAATGAAACAGCTATCTTCGCTGAAGTTCCAGATGATTTATCAGAGAGCGAATTAGAAGAACGAGCGAAATATTTAGATGATTTAAAGATTGAAAGAATTGGAGATACACTAGAGGTAAATGGCATCGCATTGAGATGTGTCTCAGGAGATGCGGACAAGTTTAAAAGTGCTGCTCAAAAAATTAGTGCTAGTTCCAGTCTTCCAATAATGCTTTGCTGTCTAAATCCCGATATTTTATTAGCTGCTGCAGAGGGAATCAAGGACAAAAAACCATTACTCTATGCGGCAACAAAAGATACTTGGGAAAAAATTGGGACTTTTGCTGTAAAAAACCAATTACCATTAGTTGCATCTTCTCCAAATTTAGACGAATTATTATCCTTAAGTGCAACCTTACAAAAACTTGGTTCAAATCAAATCGTCTTAGACCCAGGTACTTTTTTCGGCCCGGGTAATATTACACTTACGTATGATGATATCATGCAATTAAGAATTGCTGCGATTGATAAAGAGGATCCCAATGCTGGCTGGCCAGTAATGGGTGTTCCTGCTTCCTATTGGACTCAAGTTGAAATAGGCAATAAGGATGAATTATGGCGTCATCAATTTCAGGAAATAATTATGGGCTCCATCATGATTTCTATCGCCACTTCTTTGATAGTAATTCATACAGGAGGTCATGTAGACGATAAATGGGGCTTGTTAGCCTTAATGACGATGCGACAAACAATATATTCAGATCCAAGAATCTATCCTGCTGTTGATGCTGGCCTCTATGAAATTGGTGAGCCCGGACCCATGGCTCCTATCTTTGTAACGTCAAATTACCGCATGACAAAAATCCCAGTTGAACAGGATCTCAAAGGAGCAAATCTTGACTGTTATCTCTTAGTTGTAGACAGTGAAGGAATAGGAATTGAATCTGCCGTTGCAGGTGGTCAATTCAACGCAAGTTCCATCGCAGAAGCTGCAAAAGAATTTAAGGCATTTGACAAGGTTGATCATAGAATTTTAATCCTGCCCGGCATGGCTGCCAGGTTAAGTGGAGCTTTAGAAGATGAAGCCGACGCCTGGGTGGTTGTGGGACCACGAGACAGCTCAGGTATTCCAAAATATATTGAAACGCAATGGAAGCCTGAAGAATTCATGAAACAATATGAAGAACTCAAGGAATAAATAATTTTATTCTTTTTTATTTTAATTTTTCTAATTAAATAATGCACGTATCAAATTTTTCTCCAGTTCAATAACGTTATTCAAAATAATCGTATTGGTCTTGCTTCCACGCGTTAACTGTTTTTTGGCATGAAATCCCGTTAAAACACCAATAAACGGACAACCTAATGCTTCAGCAAGTGCTCTATCATTCAGATGGTCCCCTATGATCACGAATTTATAATCACGGTATCTTTCCCTTAGATAACTAATTAAGCTTGGATGGGTCTTACTCTTTCTTGCTTCAGTCTCTCCTAAAATATAATCAAAATAAGAGTCAATTTCTAAATACTTCAATAATTTTTTTGCGATATCTTCCTTTTTGGAAGTTACTATCCCTAAAGTGAAGTCTTGCTTTAATTCCATAAGCTTTTCCTT
>SDNN01000091.1 GCA_004524425.1 Promethearchaeota archaeon | reverse complement strand
CGAGGAAAAGTTATAGTTATCGGTGCGACAAATAGACCTAATAGTCTTGATTCAGCGCTACGTCGTCCTGGAAGATTCGATCGTGAAATTGAAATAAAAGTTCCCAATGAGAAGGGTCGTAGAGAAATATTCCAAATTCATACGCGAAATATGCCCTTAGATAAAAAAATATCTCTCAAGAAATTTGCCCAAATAACTCATGGCTTTGTAGGTGCAGACATTTCAGCAGTCTGCCGTGAAGCTGCCATGGCTGCTTTAAGGAGATATTTACCTAAAATTAATTTAGAGTCAGAAATGATTGATCCCGAACTTTTAGAGCAGATAGAAGTTACTGTAGATGATTTCGAGGATGCATTAAAGGAAGTATTGCCTTCAGGGATAAGAGAAGTCTTTGTAGAAGTACCTAATGTGAAGTGGGATCAAGTCGGAGGTTTGGAAGAGTTGAAACAGAAACTAATTGAATCTGTCGAATGGCCTCTTAGTCATCCAAAAATATTCATGAGAATGGGTATAAATCCCCCAAAAGGCATTTTACTTTATGGTCCTCCAGGATGCGGAAAAACTCTGCTGGCCAGAGCAGTAGCGACAGAAAGCAAGGCAAATTTTATTTCCATTAAAGGTCCAGAACTATTATCCAAGTGGGTTGGAGAAAGTGAAAAAGCAATTAGGGAAGTATTTCGAAAGGCAAAAATGGCAGCACCATGCATTATTTTCTTTGATGAATTCGATTCTGTCGCCCCCATTAGAGGTCGACACACTTCTGACTCAGGAGTTAGTGAAAAAGTATTATCTCAATTTCTTACTGAATTGGATGGCTTAGAAACCATGAAAGATATCGTAGTGATTGCCGCCACTAATCGTCCAGATATATTAGATCCTGCATTAATAAGACCTGGAAGGATTGATAGAGTACTTTTGGTCCCTGCTCCTGATGAAAACACCCAACATGAAATCCTAAAAATCTATACCAAGAACATGCCATTGGCCACAAATCTGAAAGTAGAGGAGATAAATGAAATAATTGATGTTGGATTTTCAGGTGCAGATATCGAAACTTTATGCCGTGAGGCAGCCATGCATGCGTTAAGAGAAAATATTAGAGCAAGAGTTGTGTCTATAGAGCATTTTGAGCAAGCCAGAAAAGAAATCCATCCCACAATAACCCCAGAGATAGCTAAATGGTATGAAGAATTTGGTGAAAGATTAAAAAGAAGAAGAATTAAAGAAAAAAAAGAAGATGGATTGTTTGTATGATTTTAAAAAAGTTAATTAGATGGGAAGAATTCTTTTAATCATACAGAATTTTCTTTTTCTTGATTCACGAATCATCAAATTAATTAATATAAAAAAATAACGTGGTGAAAAATTATCGATTCATATCGCTGGAATCAAAAACCCATGCTAAATTCAATTATAGATATTCTCATAAAAAACCGTGGAGAAATATTAGATAAGCGAATCGAAGAATTACTCAAAAAAGAGTTCCCTTATATAAATTCATTAATGTTAGAGGAAATACTAATGAAACTAGAATCCATGAATATCATTAATGTATTCCGGGTTTCAAAAACTAAAAAGATGATTGTTTTAAACAAAAATAACCAATTAATTAGTGATAAATTAATGCAAGAACTCTTATGATTTCTTTTTATCCCAGCTTAAACAAACCTTCGTTAGAGAATTGTCTTCAACCTGAGATTTAAAATTTCTTTCTCTTATATTTATAAAAATGGGATAATTAACAGCATTACCTATTACTAACATCTCTCCTACTCCTAAACTAGAAATCATTTCAGCATATTCTTTTGAAATCGCTTCTGAACTATCCATTAAATGTTTTAGATCGTACGGGTTTTTAATATTGAGAATCATTTTAGAATTCAGCTGAGATAACACAGTGGCACTTAATTTTTTAGGACGTTGAGAAATCAAGCACAGGCAAGCCATGAATTTTCTACCCTCTCTTGCTAAAGTTTCAATTATGGATTTCGATATGGCTTTATAATGTGCCGCTTCAGGACAAAATTGATGAGCCTCTTCTACAATTAAGAGGAATGGAGGTATCTTATCTTGTCTTCTTAATAAAAACAATCTATTACAAATATAATCAACAATTATTTGTTTTTTTCTTATGCTAATTTCTCTTGAAAAATCAAAGATAGTAATTTGTTTTTGTTTCACGATGTTTTCCATGAACGGATTTTCTTGAGAACCAAACAGATTTAACCTTTCTAAATCTGAGAGCCACCCTATCAATGCAGTTTTAGTATTCTTGCTACCTTCAGGATCTTCCTCAATGGATTTAATCAAATCTTGTAAGGCGTAGCTATATTTGCTTTTTTCCATCTTCTTTAATTTTATCAGATACTTGGAAAGTTCTCTGACCTGCACATTTGAAATCTGTTCTTGATACCTTTTAAACCACCAGGCATTTAATTTACGTGTAGCAATCTGAAAATACGAACTATTTTGAACATTTACTTTGTCTTTAATTTCAGGAACGTCTTTTAGATACAAATACTCCCCATGTACATCAATCAAGATTATTGCAGGAGTGGATTCATTTCTCTTTAACAGCTCCTCAATTATTATAGAAGTGAGATAACTTTTTCCTCCTCCTGAAATTGATAATATGGCAAAATGCTTATTGAGTAACCGATCCATGTCAATTCTGACATTGAAATCAGAAACTTTAATTTTTCCGAGATTTAGCCCATTTTCTAAATCGAAACCGATGAATGCGTTCAAAATCTCATCTTCTACTATAAAAACGTCAGCTCCAGGACTTGCAGGAAAGGCCATTCTCTTAATACTCCTAATTTCTTCATTATTACCATTTTTAAATTTTATTATACCCAGGCATTTAACAATTGCTATTGCAAATTCAAAATCATCGCTGGGGAAAAGGCCTTTCAAAATATTAGGATTGCTGTTACTATTATATGCTTTTATGGTTAAAGCATCAGAAAAGTACTCATTTAAGAGAATGATTTCCTCAACAGTTCCTATTAAAAAACCTTCGTTGGATTTTGTATGAACGAATAATCCTTTTTTTACTAACGTACCATCTTTTCTTTTACTAATTACAAAAGGAAATTTAGAAACATTTGGTAATTGATTAAAGTTAAAAATAGTCCCAATTTTAGTTGGCATCTTATAGAGTACCCAAAAAATGTTCAATATCTTTGAATGTATTTAAAAAAAGCAATTAATTTAAGTGAGAAAAGAGTAAAGGTTTTTAGACTTATAATGCTTATAATTTAAAAAAATAAAAAAGTAGAGTAATTATTCTTCTTCTAAGTCAGTAATAAGCTTTAAAATCATGTAATAGCCATTATACCATAGGTAATTTAGTGCAAAGATAAGGCCAATGATTAGAAAAAGAAACAAGCCAAATGTTAATACTATTGCTCCTTGAGAAAAATTTACAAATATGGTTGATAAGGGTAAGGTACCACCGTCGCTGCCACCAGTAAAGAGTTCGTAAAAAACGGCAAATAATAATCCAATAATAATGGTAAATATACTTAACATCAATGCACCTGCGGCGATTCGCACTCCTATTCTTTTAGCATATTTATCATTATAGTATTTTTTACGGAAAATATTTCTTAAAATCAATTGAACACCTTTCTTATATAAACCAAAGAAATATACTATTAAAAAGAATAAGCCAGCTAAAAGTGCTCCTATTATTGCTATTTGATAACCTATATTAAGTCCTAAAAAAAGTGCCATTTTTCCGGTAGCCATGATTAGATCTGAAATAGTATATACTATCCCTCCTATCGTAACCAAACAAGAAATTGCAATTGAAAGGTATAGAGCAAGGGCGATTTTTTTTTGCTTGTTTGTATAGACTTCGCTCATGAGGATTTCTAACCAATATAATATTTTTAATCTATTGAATGAATAACCATTTTAGATATATAAAGTTGATTATGAGTTTTCTAATAAATTTTGCCTTTTGCTATGGATGAAATTCATCATGACCTTTTTTCATTTCAATAGCCCAATTATGACTCAGATTCTCGAGATTCATTGAGTTTATTATATTTTTGGTACATGTTATTGTTATTTAATAGATTATAGAAGTCATGGGAAAAATGATAAAGTTTTTCATAAACTTGATGATTTTTTTCATTTGGAATCCATTTTTTATCTATTTTACATAAAGTTTCAGCAGCTTTAGCTATATCGGGAAATAGTCCCGCTCCAGCAGCGGCTAATATCGCTGCACCAAGTGATGTGGCCTCCTCGATAACATTTCTCACGCAGGTTATGCCTAATACATCGGCATATATTTGATTCCAAAGATCCGATCGAGATCCCCCTCCCGTCAACAATAACTCTTTGGGTTCTATTCCCATTTCTTTAAACACTTCAATATTATTTCTCACCTCAAACGCTACACCCTCAAGTACCGCACGATAAAGATCTCGTCTCTTATGCCCTAAGGATAATCCAAATATGACTCCTCTCGCATATGGATTCCAATGAGGGGCACCCGCACCGATGAAGTGAGGAATCAAAAGCAACCCATTTGCTCCAATTGGAGATTCTTCTGCTAATCCAGTTATAAGATCGTAAGGATCCTGTCCTTCTTCACAAGCCATGACCTCTGATTTTCCTATTTCATCTCTAAACCATCTTAATACAGCTCCACTTGTAAAAATACTTGCCTCTTGCACCCAAACACCAGGCACGGCATGACAACTACATAATACTCTTCTCTCAGGATCAAAATTAGGTGCTTTTAAATATGCTAATATAAAACTTCCTGTTCCCGTGGTACATTTTATCTCTCCAGGAGAAACCACACCCACTCCTAAAGCTGCTGATTGTTGATCCCCTGCACCTGATACAACCAGAGTTTTTTTATCAAAATCTGTTTCCTCAGTGGTTATTTCTCCAATATCCACGCCACTTTTAATTGGGTCAGGCATTTTATCCAAATCTATTCCCATTTCAGATGCAATTTCTTCTGAATATTTCAATTTATTAATGTCAAAGAGCATTGTTCTACTAAGATTACTATGGTCGCTAATGAATTGCCCTGTTAATTTATAAATTATATAATCTGACACTAACAAGAATTTATGGGTTTTCCTATAAATCTCAGGCTTTTTATCCTTAAACCAAAGAATTTTTGTTGCTGAGAAATAAGGATCAATGGTTAATCCAGTGGTTTTATAGATTTTATCAGGTCCTATTTTACTTTTTATAAACTCGACTTGATCTGTGGTGCGTCTGTCCTGCCAAACTAAAGCATTGTATAGAGTATTTCCCTCCTTGTCAACTGGTACGATGGTTTCTCGCTGATTTGTAACAGATAAACTAACAATTTCCGTCTTATCAATTCCGCTTTTCTTGATCGCAGCTTCAATTGTCATCTTGATTGATTCCCACCATGAATTAGCATCTTGTTCTACTGATGAAGGTGTTGGATAAAAACTCTCCCATTCTTGGTAATCACTCGCCACAATAGTGCCAGATAAATCAAAAATAAATGTACGACAACCTGTCGTACCTAAATCTAACGCAGCAACAAACATGTTGATCTCGATTTTTATTTTTAATTTTTTAACTATAAATTATATATCGAAACATAAAATTAAAATCATTATTAAGGTTTTACAATTTAGATTTGTTTTATCTCATCTAGTAAAGTCCATATTAAATTTTTAGATATACCAATTAGTCCCTTTTGTTTTTTTTTATATTAGATTTTGTATCTTTTTGTATATACCTTTTATTAGAAAAGAGCTTTTAATAAGAAATAATTAAAAAATCATAGTTCTATTAATATAATGAATAGATAAGAAAACTTGATTTGATAAATCGTTAATAAAATAATGACAATTAATATAAACCCTGAAATCATTGATGCTTTTGAAAAAGTAAGAAAGATTTATTTGTTTGAAAAATTTGAAAACCCTACTGAAAGGACTGAGGATATATTAAGGAAAAATTTAGCAAATGAAGATTACTTGGTTAACATTAAATCTACTATAGACTTGATCATTGAATCCAAACTTGAAAATAGCATTAGCGATTTCGAAGAACTTTTTAATTTACCCAATTTTGAGAGAGAGTTGACCTTAATCAAATCATATTTAATTGACTTACTTAAAGGAGATCCTGATGTTGAATGTATTAAATGCTTTTTTGTTTTTAATGTAAATGAAGGTATACTTAAATTCGGATGGAATTATTCAATCTTTAAGAGAGATATTGATTTATTAGTTGGTTTATTCACCGCAATAACAAGCTTCAGTCAAGAAGCAGTTGAAAGGCAATTGAAAGGTTTAAGTCTTGAAGGAATGGAATTCAAGATGATACCTTTTCAAAATGAGGATTTAGCAATTTTATTCATCTTAAGTAGAAATCCCTCAGCGCTCTTGATAAAAAGAATGGATGAGTTTAGAGATGCATTGGAAAATGAATTTGGAGATTTATTCACGAAAATGGCTCATATCGACTTCACAGAAGATAAAAACATAAGAGAAAAAACTTACGATCTCATGGTTAAAATTCTTAAATTTGACATGTCAAAGTTAAAAAAGATGGATGAAACCGTCAATTATTCCCATAAATAAAAAAAAAATTCTTAAAATTTCGAATATGACCTTGCAGGATTCTTTAAATCAATTGTATAAGAAAATCAAGGATTTTCAAAATATTGTTAAATCACGAATATTTAATTTGGGAAAATTTAAGATAGTACTTTTTAACTCAAAAAATGAACCGGAAACCACTACTCTTACACTTGGACTTTATACTATGCGAAATTTAGTGAAAGAGATGTTAAGATCAAAAATAAAACTAAAGGATTTTAACACAATTCAGAAAAATCTTAATCGCGTGTTTCAAAAATTTATTGATACAAAGGATTTAATAAATTATGATAAAGGAACATGTTTTTTTACTAAAATCAATGAAAATTCCTTAATATCCCCTTTTAAAATCTTATTCAATGAACCATTTCGCAGTAAACTCAACTTGGACAGGTTCAATGATAAATGTGATGAGCTAAAAGAAAGTTTGGATGATTTTAAGAGATTTGAAGATATTTATGGAAAACTTCACCATAAACTTCACTATCTTGAAATGCTCAGGGAGAAATTTATAAATTATCAGAAGATTTTGCATTCTGGCAATCTTAAAAAGATAAACGAAGAGAATATTGAGGATTTTAGACTTTTTCGCAGTTTAATTCCGCTTAAAGACTATCATGAATATGTCATAGATATTATAAATAGAAATGTTATTAAATTATAATAATTAAAATCATGAAACCAAGAAAAGTCGTGGAGGAAATTTTAAAGAAAATCAAAAAGGATAACTGCATCAATATTTCTGAATTTTTAACCAAAAATAATTACGAAGACTTAAAAATAAAGGAATTAGTCAAGGAAATCGAAAAGAATCATAATAATGAATTGATTTTAGATATGAATAACTCAAAAATTTATTCCTACGAGTTAGTATATACCTATTTTAAATTGCAATTGTTTAAACTTATAGAGGACAATATTGATATGGATCTAAATTCTGATAAATTTAGCGATTTTAAACCCGAAGATGTAGTCAAGATATTTTGTAAAATTGATTCAGAATTTTTTGATTACTTACTTGATCATCTCGACGATAAAAATTCGTGATCATTTCAAAATCGAGAAAATTAATGGGTCTCTTTCTTCTTTTCATATCCACATTTAGGACATATCAATTTTCCGAATCCAACGCGATATCCTCTTATTTCTTTCATGAAGGAGCCACAAATGGGACATCTGGGGTCAAAGGAAGGATACCACTCTCCTTGAATATTTGGAACATCTTTTAAAGCTCTTAAATAATTTAATTTTTCCCCATAATTCTTATCTGCATGAAAGAGTTGTTGCTCTTCGGCAATAGATTTTCCTTTTGCTCCCAATACTAATAAGAACTTCATTTTTGAGGGATTAGTTAAAAGAGAAAGAGTTCGTAAAATTGCATCCTTCCCGTGATCTGAAAAAAGTTTTGATAATTCTGGGGGAGCTAATCCCACCAAAATGCCTTGCTCTTTAACTTTTTGAAACAAAAATTGGAAAATTCTCCTTTGATTATCAAAAGCCCATAAAAAGTTCCAGTTTGAAATTTCATAATCTTCATTCTTGGGACCAACTATTCTCTTGATGCTTTTGACCCACATGTAATGATTATACTCAATAATTTTAGAATTCAAATCATCAAAAAATGATGGTTCTATGACGGGATAGGTCTTCAATATACTCTTTAAAGACAATACTCTTATCTGGGTTAGTTTTTCTACGTTTAAATTATCCCAAGGCGTTTCTGTATATAATATGAAAAAATCTTTCATTATTTAAGATAAGAATTTCAATAAAATAAATTCATTTAATAAAGGTCTTATTGAAATAGATGATTAATATGAAATTTTTCAGAAATTACCTCATCGATATAAATCAATTGGATTTTTTTAGAAAATTCAATACCATTTAGATGGTTTTCTCCAAATCTTAAAATTTCTTTTTTTTTAGATTCAGGAGCATTAATGACAATCACGTAATTTTTGCATGAATTCCACCCCTCTTTTCCTTTTAGATAATATTGAACGGTATTCTCCTCAAATTTGGATTTGAATTCTTTAATAATACTTTCTTTATTCATGACGTCATCATCAAATAACATATAATCTAAAATAATCTCCGAATCATTTTTATCTCTTAGAATCAAGATTCCTTTTTGCTTTTGTTTCTCATAATCAATTTTTACATGGCCAGACAATCCTTTTTGATGAATATTGGAGAGCAAATATTGGAAATCTTTGAAATTTCCCGTCTTAGCTTCAAGAATTTTTTTATTTATAATAGGTTTAAAATCTTGGTTTATTTCATACCCAATTCCCTTTCTAAAAAGAAATTTTGCTACTTTTAGAGTTGTTCCACTGCCAACAAAAGGATCTAAAACGGTATCCCCAATAAAAGAAAACATTCGAATAATTCTATAAGGTAATTCCTCAGGAAACATTGCTAAATGTGCGTCTTGTACTATTCCTGGAAATCTCCAATGTCCCGTATACCATTTTTTCCACTCGCTTAAAGTAATTTTTGAAAGTTCTTTTGTTTTCAAGTCCACCTTCTTTTTCTTTCCTCTAACTTTTTTAAAAATGAGAATGTGTTCATAGTCATAAGTTAATAACCCGTTCCTGGGATAATATATCGAACCCATCAGTGAACATCCCCCCGTGGTATTCGTCGTGCTAATCTTTTGCCAAATAACATCTCCTAAGAAATCAAAACCAAGTGCAGTGCAATCATTTATTATTTCACTCGCAATTGATAATATCCGATAACGACCATAGTCAACGGTTCTTAAGTATTGATCTCCCACATTGATGACCATCCTACATTGAGGTTCTAGGACACGATAGCATTCTTTCCATACTGATTTTAATCGTTTAAAATAATCTTCAAAGGAGTCAAAAAAACCAATTTGTTCATCTAAACCATAATCTTTAATATTACCATAAGGAGGAGAGGTAATTATTAGTTGAACTGAATTACTCTCCAATTCTTCCATGTTCTCAGAAGATTTATAATAAATTATGGGTTTGCTAATTTCAAACAAAATAATGACAAGTAATTTTTTAATTAGTACTTGATCTTTATTTAGTAATACTATTAATTAATTTTTTAATCAACAAGTTAGCATTATATATAAAAGAAATATTTAAAAATCTGCCGCCTAATAAATCTACTAGTAACTTTAATATTGATGTCAATATGAATGGAATTTGGGACTCAAAAACGGATGCTGTAAAGAAGGGAGACAAATTAAGAGATGTTACTCCTTATAAAACGTATGTTGATGATCATGGCATCACTCATCACTTGTTTCATAAGACCATGTTTCACAATCCATGGTATTCCCTACCTGACAATGAACTCGAGCTATTTAAAAAATTCTTAGAGGGCGGTTCAAGAGCTTATCCATCGGATGGTAATATTCCCTGCGATATTGTTGCCCAAGAGGCGCGAAAAATACTTAAAAAGATAGTAGTATGTTCAGAAAATCCAAATGATAACTTATGTGAGGATGCAATTAAAGCATTAGAACATGGTAAGCATCAATTAGTGAGAGGAACTCTTAAATTATATTTGGGTAAATATACCACCAGAGATTGGAGAAGAAAAAGGTTCACCGACGATATTGATTTCTGGACATTTCAAATTAATGTATTAGAGCGCTCACTGAAAGAATGTGGGTTTGTTAAAAGTAAAGAATCCGGAGAGTGGGTTAAAAAAATTGAATGGACTCAACCGGAAAAAAGCGACACGAGAAAAGAAGTTTTATTTGCTGCCAATAATTTGAATCAACTCCTTGATTTTGGAGCGGGAAGTTATTTGGAAGGTTCCAGTTTAAAAGAAATTTTTAGCAAAAAGATAAAAAGAGGCCATGACGTCGATTTAAGCGATATAATCAATATAGCAATGGTTAATGATGGAATTAGGGGCCCCCACAAGGAAGAATGGCTTGAAGCATGGGCTGCATTTGAAGAGGCAGCAAATCAACGAAATTCCCGTTCCACTTCTAATATTATAAGCCT
>SDNN01000090.1 GCA_004524425.1 Promethearchaeota archaeon | reverse complement strand
TATTTCCCTCTTCTGTAATAAACTCCTGCAAGATTAAAAAATTTAAATTCTAAAAGAGTAGTTGCCGTGAGTATGACCCATAGAAATATTAATATAAATAAAATCCATTCTATCAAAGAAGACCAAGTAGCGAAAAAGAACACTAAGGGTAAGTTGATACTAAATCCATAAAATGCCAAGATTTTCTTAAATTGTGGCCCGGTATATAATTTAGTTCGAGGTCCTTGATACATTAAATAACTGTATAAGCTGATATAAACACAGGACCCAATGAAAGCTACTGAAGCTACCAGATTATGGAAGATGAGAAAAATTTCTAGATACGTGTTATCTGGTATGATGCCCACCAAAGCAACACAGACCGAAGTGATAATGGATGCTCCTGTTGCTAGTCTCCTTATAGATTCGCTTATATTGATTAATTCTCGCTCTAGATAGATGAAGAAAGGAATGCCAAGCGATCCACCGATCACGAAGCCTATAGAAAATAGGCTTTTAAATTCTAAATATCCCAAATCACTGATATAATTAATTCTTGGATCATAATTTGATGTCAAAAATGCTGCTGTAAAAACGCAAATTGCGGTAATCAGAGCACCAAATAAACCGAAATAGCATTCCATATTTGAATTAATTTTAGCAGGTATTTTGTCTCTCCTCTTTAAGGTTTATTCCAAAATATAGTTGTATATTATGATAACAATAATAATAGTTATTATGTTTATTAACTAAATTTATTTAAAAATAAGTATTATTTTATTAATTGAGATCTTGATAATAAAATTCATAAAAGTGATTTTTTGTCAGATTCGAAAGATAGATACATTTTTAAAATAACGGTAATCGGCGATCCTGCCGTTGGGAAGACTTCATTAATCAAAAAATATACCCAAGGATCATTTAACGAAGATTACATTAAAACGATTGGAGCTCAGTTTTCGAAATTCGTTGAAGAAATAAATGATACTGAATGTGAACTATTTTTATGGGACATAGCTGGACAGGACACTTATCATTTTCTCCGTCCTGCTTTTTATGAAGGGAGTAGAGCAGCTATCATTGTATACTCTTTAGAGAAATCTAATCATGGCAAGAAAAGTTTTGAACACGTGGATGAATGGCATGATGATATAAAAGCACATTGTGGAGATATACCGGTTATTTTATTTGCAAATAAGGTTGATTTAGTCGATGAATCAAAAATCAAGGAAAAAAAACTCATAAAATTAGTGAAAAAATTAGATTTAATTGGTTATTACAAGACTTCCGCAAAGACAGGAGACGGGGTCGTAAATGCGTTTCATTCTTTAGTTAGAGAACTACTTGATATATATAAAAATTGAGATCTGGACGAAAACATATTGATTTAAGGGCCAGTCTCAGTTGGTTTGATTCCTCTCAAAATTTAGAAAAAATCATGTTTTTTAGCCAACTATTTAAAATAAGGTATCTTGTGAGCAAGAAATATTTGTTCAAATGAATCTTTTATTAAATAAACGAATAAATATAAACCAAAACTTATAAATAGTCTATTTATCATAGATACATCGTTATCTTTGTTGCGAGTTAATCATGGAGACAAGTTTCCTTTCATTTTAGCTCAAAATTAATATGACATTCCCCCTAGCAACGTTTATACTATTGATTCATCTGGAATTTTGGGAATTTTATCAAAAAAAAAATGGAAGAGGGTGATTAAGATCTTACTCATACCACAAAAAAAAGAGGAATTTGATACCAGTAAATTCATAGATTATGATAAGCACGACGAAGTGTTTTATGATAATCTCTATATCAAAGACTTCAAAATTTGTATTAAAATTCCTCTCATATGTAAAAATAAACGCAAGAAGGATGATATAAAAGTCAATAAATTTGATCTTGAAAAATACACCTACTTATTATCGTATTAATAAAATTACTTCTTATTATCATCCTTCAGTATTTCTATTCCTTAGAATTGACCAAATTTTTTTCAATAAGCCTCTTGTTCCAACAAGAAAAACACATGTAAGTTCCATCGTTTAATAAAACAAGATCTTTTTCAGATCGGATCATTTCACATAATCTACATTTCTTTTTCATGATCAAGACAGGATTGTAAAAGTTGAAAAACTAATTGTTTTGAATTATATTATTACTAAATTAGAAAATAATTATTATTAATAAGCTTGTTATTTCCATTCTACTTTAAGAGATTTTCGCGACGGAATTCTTTTAAATTTTACCTCTGGATATCCAATTGCTAATGAATATCCTACAACATGTTTTCTAGGAATGTTTATGATCTTGGAAACTGTTCTAAATTGATTAATAAAAGCCGTAAGAAAACCAAGAGAACAGGTTCCCAATCCTAAGGTCTCTGCAAGTAACATGATATATGTAGCTGCGATAGTGCAATTTTCTACTAAAGTGGTAGAATCTCTGGGAGAATGAATTAAGATGACTTGACTATTCGATCTCCATAACTCTCGACCTTTTTCAATTTCATTTAAAATCCTTTTCATTAATGGAATATTTTCCACTGCCTTTTTTAGATCCTCCTTCGGTAAAGATTTCTCCAAGGATTCCCGTCCTTGTGGATCCTCATACAATCTTATGGAATTAGTAATTTGCTTAGTACATTCTTCAGATACTTTAGAGAGGATTAGGTTGTCTTGAACTATAGTATAATGAATATTCTCTTCATTATGACCGGTTGGCGTGTATCTAACAGTATCTAATATCTTACTTAATAATTCTTTTGGAACAGCTTTATCATTAAATCTTCTAATTGACCTGCGAACTCGAATAATGTCTGAAATAGAATCAAAAGACGGAAGTTTTGAAATCGTAGATATATCCTTTACATCTGAAGGTTTAGAACATTTTAATTGTATTATCCCAACAGGGCAAACCGCAACACAATGACCGCATTCTACACAGAATTCCTCAAATTCCTCATCAAATTGCAATTCTTCATTGAAGTGATAACAAAAATGAGGACAAGTTTTTACGCATTCCAAACATTTAGTACAATTTTCTATTTCAATTTTAATTTTCGAATTCTCCATTAATTTCTTATTAATGGTTTCTGACATTGTTTCACCCTTTTAAATTTACATGTAAAGATTAGTGATTTATTATTAGCATAAAATGTCATGGAAGGAAATAAATGTTTGGTAATAAACATCAATTATGATAAAATCACTTCTATCTTAAAGGATAATTAAAAAAAGAGTTCAAATTCGAAAAGAAATAGAAAGTGGAAAAGAATGAATCTCTAAAATGATCTAAGTACAGTTAAATTAAAAAAAGGATAAGTAAAAGGAATCGAAATTCGAATACAATATGAAAGGAATAAAATAATTAAACTCTTTTTTGAGTTTAATAGAGGGCGAAATCCAATGTTTGTTCGAATTTCGGGGATTCCTTTATTAATTGAGGAAAGACCTTAAGAATTTAAAAGGTATGTGAAAAAAAGTTATTTCGTAGCATCGCAACAAACAAATTATTTACTATATTTTACTTTCATTAATTAACGTGATACTACAATCTTTTTAAACCAAAATCTTTTTTCAAACATGTATTTCGCATCTCTCATGTTAAACACCCTCAAATATCTCAATACATTGAATAATAAATAAAGTCCATATTTTTCCCGGAATTTCCTTATGATCACGGCTAAAGGTAATCCATCAGGACACAGAGATTCGGCTTTGCCGGGTTTACAATTTTGATAATTGATATAAGCATTAATAAACTCCGATACCTCAGAAATACATTGTTTCTTAATGTTGAGATCGAAAAATCGTGCTAATTTAAGACCCTTGTGTCTAAAAAGTTTTAATTTTAAGGAGTTAATCTCATTAAAAACAGCATTGTAATTTGATTTAGATTGTCTATAATAAATAAAACCATACCTGGTTTTTTTAGCTTCAATATAACGAGTATAATGTAATGAATATAACGAAGATTTTATTCCATCAGATGATGCATTAATGTAATAGACTCTTCCAAGATAAAGCACATGTAATATTTTTTCCGATAGAGATAGGAGTACTTTATCTTCATTCTTGGCTTGTTTATCATAAGGTCCTATTCCATCTAAGATCCACAAGACATGGATATCATTTTTATTATATTCTCTCGTGCGTTCCATGAGTTCTTTTACTGAAATTTTTGAATGTTGAATTTCAATAACCACTTTCTGGCCTTTCTCTAACTCAAAATAAACATCGGCGATCCTATTCCCGATTTTTATCTCTTGGTTAATAGTTCTTATCTTGTTTTCAAGTGGAATGTTATCGAAAAAATATTTTTTTATTAAAAGATGGTCTATTGTTTCTGAACAATGAACATTATTTGAGGTCATTTTCGCATTTAATTTTAATACTAAATTTAAAAACTTGGATTTTTTATCGGAGATTATTCAAACAGGATCTTTTAGAAATTGAACGCAAAAATTATATGTCTAAAATGATGAAATTGCAATGATGTTATTCTTTAAAATAAATGATTATCTTTCCCTTAAATTGGAAAATGGCCTGACGAATATCTACATTGATGAAGATTTGTTCATTCAATGCAAGTATCTCTTGCTGAACATTCCGCAGCAAGAAATAGAATCAGTTAACAATATTAAATCAATTGACGAGGCAGCAAAATTCTTGAACAACTCTTTGGAGGGGTCGATGCCAAAAAATTTTTATTTAGATCCCAAAGTAGAGTTTTGGGGTCATTGTTCAAATTTACAAGCGTGGTACGAAGAAGGTTATGATGTTCGTTTGATTCATAGTAATTTGGCATTTTCTTTACTTAAAAAGCTTGCAGAGGCAGGAGATAAAGAAGCAAAAAAGGTTTTTAAAGAAGAAATTGCGAAAAAACTCGAAACTGGACACTTAAAAACTATTCAATTTTTAATGGCTAATCAATATTTAGACTTTTTAAATCAAAAAGAAATATCCTGCGTCTTAGAGCAATCTTTATCTAATTTATTCACGCAATTAGTTCAGAATTTAGAAATTTTATTTCAAAGTCCCTTCAAGAATTACTTTAAAGTGAGGAGTTTGTTTGAAATTATTTTACTCTTAGATTTGAAGCATGGAATGAATACTTTTTATCATGTTTTTAAAGAATTATCTAATTCGATAAAGAAAGAATTCGCAACAAGATTCATTCTTTATCTGAACTACAAGGAAATTTTAGGATATAAATTACCATATAGAAAATTTTTCTTATTTTTTGAAAAAATTTTAAAATATATTTACCTTGAATATCCCGAACTTAGAGATTTTTTGAATTTAATTGAGACTGGCTACTTAGATGGTAACATATCTCTTGATGACCGGTTTTTATACGGAACAACATGAGGATTTAATTTTTACAGTTCGAGGATAAAGATTAGAATATCTTATTATCCTAATATTGGATTGAATCTAATTATTTTTTATTAATAGAAAAGAACGATTTAGTTTAAGCATCTCCAAATTAACAGTCTTAATTATCTTAAACATGATATATGAATAAGAATTAATTTTAAAATGTAGTAAAAATTAACACATTTTAACTGAGTATTAATCATGGTCTAAATTGCCGTATAGAATACTAGAAAAGAAACAATTTGAAAACAATTGTACCTTATTTGAGATAAAGGTAAAGGCTCCGTTAATAGCTAAGAAATCCCATGGGGGTAATTTCGTCATTTTACGGATCGATGAGCAAGGGGAGCGTTTTCCATTAACCATCGCTGATTATGACCGAGAAAAAGGTACAATAACAATGGTTTTTCAAGTAGTTGGAAAAAGTACTAAACATCTTTCTAATTTAGAAATAGGAGAGGATATTTTAGATGTCGTGGGTCCCCTTGGTAATAAAATTCATGTGGAAAACTATGAATATCCTGTAGTAATTATTGGTGGGGGAGTGGGTATTGCACCATGTTATCCCCAAGCAAAAGAATTAAAAGAAGCAGGCAATACAATAATCTCAATTTTAGGAGCTAGAACAAGGGATTTATTATTTTGGCGTGAAAAAATGGCTTCAGTAAGTGACAGAGTAATAATATGTACGGATGATGGTAGTGAAGGAGTTAAAGGTGTAGTAACTGATCCGTTAAAACAGATCATCATAAAAGAACCAATAAGTTTAGTAATCGCCATTGGACCTCTTATCATGATGAAGTACGTAGCATTGACTACAAGTGGTGAAGGAGGATTACCTAAAATTAAAACGACGGTGTCTTTAAATCCAATAATGGTTGATGGAACCGGCATGTGCGGAGGATGCCGATTTTTATCAAAAACAGGCCATGTATATTTTGCCTGCGTGGATGGTCCTGATGTAGATGGTCATATTGTTGATTTTGATAATCTCATCAAGCGGTCAAGTAGATTTGCGGATAAAGAAGAAATTGCTTTAAATAATTATGATCGGGAGTGCAAAGCATTAAAAAATTTAAAGAAATGAAAAAACAGCGAAAGGAAACTTCATGACAAAGAGCAATAAAAAATCTCGGCAACACATGAGAGAACAGGATCCTGAAGAGAGAATTCATAACTTTGATGAGGTTCCACAAGGATATACCGAGGATCAGGCAATCTTAGAAGCAAATAGATGCTTGCAGTGTGCTAAACCTTCATGCATTGAAGGCTGTCCCGTGAATGTAGATATTCCCTCTTTTATCAAATGCATTAAGAATAGAGATTTTGAAGAAGCAATTATTACCATAAAAGATTACAACATTTTACCAGCGATTTGCGGCAGAGTATGTCCCCAAGAGGTTCAATGTGAACAAGCGTGTATTTTAGGAAAGAAAAGTGAGCCGATCTCCATAGGTGCTTTAGAAAGATATGTGGCAGACTGGGAACGAGAAAACAGCTTGAAAGCATGTCCAGATTGTAGACCTCCCAACAATATTAAGGTCGCAATAATTGGTAGTGGTCCTGCGGGATTAACATGTGCTGCAGATTTAGCTAAAAAAGGTTATGATGTCACTATCTTTGAAGCATTTCACAAGGGAGGCGGTGTTTTAGCATATGGAATTCCTGAATTTCGCTTACCAAAAGAAATCGTAGCAGATGAGATTGAGACGTTAAAAATGCTAGATGTAAAAATCAGATATAATTCCTTGATCGGTAAATTATTGACCATTGATGATTTAAAAGCCATGGGATTTAAAGCCTTTTTCATAGGTGTGGGCGCAGGGCTTCCTCTTTTACTAAACTATCGCGGAATAGAGCTAAATGGGGTCTTGAGTGCTAATGAATTTCTTACCAGGGCAAACTTAATGAAAGCCTATAAATTCCCTGAATATGATACTCCTATTGATATCGGAACTCATGTTATTGTTATAGGGGGAGGGAATGTTGCAGTAGACTCGGCACGCGTAGCTTTAAGACTAGGTGCTGAAAAGGTAACGTTAGTCTATCGTAGAAGTGAGGAAGAAATGCCCGCAAGAAATGAAGAAATCCATCATGCACAAGAGGAAGGAATTGATTTTCAATTTTTAACCGATCCAGTTAGATTTATAGGTGATAACAATGAAAATGTTAGGCAGATGATGGTGAGAAAAATGAAACTAGGAGAAACGGATGAATCAGGTCGTAAAAGACCTGTCCCTATAGAAGATTCAGAATTTTTAATTGACTGTGACATGATAATTATTGCTATTGGTACGAGTGCTAATCCAATTCTTACAAGATCCCTTCCCAATTTAAAGATAAATAAGAGGGGATACATTGAGACTGATGAGAATGGCAAAACAAATTTAGAAGGAATTTATGCTGGTGGAGATATAGTAACTGGCTCAGCAACCGTGATTTCAGCAATGGGAGCTGGGAGAAAAGCTGCAACTGCGATCGATGAATACTTGAAAAGTAAATATTTAAATTAACAATGGAAAAATGGCTTAAAGATAAATCTGAAGAGATATTAAAAGAATTTGGATTGAAAAAAGGACAAATAATTTTGGATTTTGGCTGCGGTTCGGGAATATATTCTATTATCGCATCAAATATAGTAGGTCCTAAAGGCAAGGTCTATGCTCTTGATTCTGATGAGGAAGGTTTGTTAAAAAAATTAAAAAAAAAAATCAAATCTCAAAAGATCACGAATATAGAAATAATTAAAACTTCAGGAGAAATATCTATTCCATTAAAAGATAATTATATTGATTTTTTTTTATTATTTGACGTATATCACTTACTCAATGATGAGGAACGAGACCAAGTATTAAAAGAAGCTTATAGAGTTTTAAATATAAATGGCATGTTGTCTTATCACGCCACTCACGTGGGGAGTTATGATATTGATTTAGAAAAAGTAGAGAAAAGAATGAATGAATTTGGATTTAAACTTGAAAGGAAATTTCAGAAACCAATGTTCCACTGGGCTTGGATTGAAGATAGTTTGGTATTTAATTATAAGAAAATTTAAAAATTCGAAGAAGAAAAAAAAATATTATTGAATATTTAAATTAAATAACCACTAAATATTGAATTTCTTTATTTTAGTAAGAAGAATAATTATTCATTTTGTTTTATATTATTTATATGCTTGATAATATCAATAATAAAATTATATGAGAAGGGTGAATTTATGTGAAAGAATTAACAAAAAAAATGGCAGAGATGGTGAGGCTCCAAATGCTATACAATATTTCTAATGGGTGGTCTTGGTATGCTTATCAGAAATTGGGAGCTGATGGCATCATTAAAGTTGAGTTGAAAATGTGGGATGATTTAATGCCACCTGCTATTGATTTATTATATCAATTGATAGAACCTGAGGGAAGTAATATTGAACAAGCGAAACATGTACTTACTCAAGTTAGTAAAATAAATGGTTATAAAATTAAGAATATCCTAGAAAGTGCAACATCATTGAAATGGGAATATAAAGTCTGCCCAAATTGGAATTCTATGATTCAAATGGGATTAGATGATTATATATGCAAGAACGGAAACCCAGCAAAAGTTTCATGCGTCCATGGTTGTACGAAAATACATGAACATTATTTCAAAAAGATTAATTCAAATCTAAAAGTTCGAAGCATTAAAAATAGACCCAAGGCAGCTAACACCTGCATATTTGAATTATCATTTAATTGAAATCTTCGAGATCATCAATGGATAGAGAATAAGACGGCTCCAGTTAGACTTGCAGATGAAATACTAATAATATTTCAATTTTTAAACAATTATGCTTTTTATTTAATCATGCTATTTTTTGAGATTAGTGGTCAAGAAGAAAGAAATTTATTTTTTATTGGCATGATATATGAATCCATCGTATTAGGTATTGCTTTAATCCTTTTAGCGCTAATAATTTTAAAGTATCTCGAAAAAAGACATGAATTAACGTATTATTTGGTAATTGCATTTCTCTTTTATACGTTCGCCATCCTATTTTCATTAATCGCAAAGATTTTTGTCGTGTTGAAATTAGATCTGGTTGTAGAACCTTATTCTCCTTTAGGCTTGGTTTTCTTCAGGATTTTAAGCTTTAGAGTGAGTGAATTCTTAGTTGTCATCGCAATCTTTATTTCTTACATCTTCAAAGTAAAGATTTTTCAAAAAGATTATAATAGAATCCAAAAATACATCGTAATTATATTTGGAAGCTTCACTGCATTTTATGATTTAGTGATATATGAACCTAATCCTAGTTTTTTAGCCGTCTTATTAGATGCGATTGCTTTTCTATTGACCTTAATTTTCATGTCAATGATATACTTTGCCTTCTTGTATAGATCAATTGAAGCATATAGAGGTGTAAAGGAACCTATCTATAAAAAAGCATTTTTATCACTAGCCATAATGGCCATAAGCTTCATTTTGATATTTTTGAATTTCTTGATAGATCGAATATTCATTTTAGTGCTTGAAATTCCCGGTTTTACTATATTTTATTATTTAGCCTGGGCTTTTACCATAGTTGGAATTGTGAGTGCTTATTTTGGGTATATTCGACCAGAAGCTGGCAAGACACAATGATTATTAGAAATAATCGTTATGTTAATGATCTTGAGAATACTTGGATGGCATTTTTATAGATTGGCATTAAACCAACAAATTGATTAACTCTTCCTTTAATTTTATGATACCCATTGAGTTTTTCAAGCTCGTCTCTTCTATTTTCTAATTCTGCTTTGATCGAAGCAAATTTCCTCTCCCATTTCAGCATTTCTTTTAAAGAATTTATCCCTGATTGAAAAAAAGAATTTTTTATGGAGAGCATCCCATATAAATTCTGACGTTCTAATTCTTTTGGAATTAAATCTTGATATTTAGCTTTATTAATCTGATTGACATGACCTTTTTTCATGAGATCATTTACGACTTGAGATATCTTTCCCACGGATAATCCCGTTAGGTCTTTTATTTTACCTTGAGTCAATATCTTTCTTGTTATAAAATATACAAATACAATTAACATGAATTCTTTTAAAGTGGAGTAAGCCGATTGATATTCGAAAAAATAAATGATTTCATTCTCAAATTCCTTAATTTCGGGATCAAAATCGTTTAAAAGATATTGGATATCTTTTGCGGTTATATTTCTCTCTTGTTCTAGTTTTTTATCTATTTTATGATCTTCCGCTGGATGATTTATTTTTTTTAGAAAATCTTGATATAATTCAAAAACATCTAAAGTTTCCTTCAATCTTTCTAATAAGAGGTCATA
>SDNN01000089.1 GCA_004524425.1 Promethearchaeota archaeon | reverse complement strand
GAAGAGGACATTGTTTTAGCCATCATTATATTTTTCTGCGGATTCATTGAATATTAAACAATTTCGCTAAAATTTGAACTTCTCCATTATTAAGCATTAATTTTTTAGAATCCTAAGTTAGAAATGATTATTTCTTTCTTCATTATTCTTATATTTTATTTATAGAAAAGAAGTAAAACAAAAAGCTGAGGGTAATGAAAGAATTTATCGATCATGGAATGAAGTCTAAAATTGCATTTGAATTTTGAAAAAAATAAAATAAAAAAATTATTTTCCTCCATTTTCAACCGTAGATTTTTTTAATGCTACGTTGATCATGGAATCTAATTGAAAATTAGCGAAATGATTCTGAACCATTGCTCCAGAAGGACATGCCGAAACACAGGTACCACATCCTTTGCATAACGCAGGATTGACAACAGCCACTTTCTTATATTCATCGAAATCTATAGCTCCAAATGGACATAAAGATTGGCAGGTTTTGCAACCAGAACAAAGCTCCTCAATTACAACTGAGAAATATGGTTCAATTTCCACTTCTTTTTGAGCCATTAACGCAGCGGCACTTGAAGCAGCGCCTTTAGCTTGTGCCACAGCATCTGGAATATCCTTAGGACCTTGTGCCACACCTGCTACAAAAATTCCATCGGTCAAGGTATCAACAGGCCTTAATTTAGGATGGGCTTCCATGAAGAAGCCATCCTCAGATCTTTGGATGCTTAATAGCGAGCCTAACTCAGCCGCATCTGCTCGGGCTTCTAAACCGCATGATAAGACAAACATGTCCACTTCGAGTTCAATAGGCGTCTGTAATAACGTATCCTCTGCTCTTATGATTATATTATGATTCTCTCCTTCTCTTACCTCCGCAATTCTACCTCGAATATAATTTATTCCAAAATTCTCGGCTGCAGATTCATAGAATTCTTCATAACCCTTACCAAATGCTCTTATATCCATGTAAAAGATATATACTTCAGCTTCAGGATGTTTTTCTTTATATTGTCTTGCTTGTTTTGTGGCGTACATGCAACATACTCGTGAACAATACTTATGCCCTCCTTCTCGAAAATTTCTACTTCCCACGCACTGCAGGAAAGCTATGCTATGAGGTGGCTCAAGATCAGAAGGTCTAACGGGTTTTCCAAGAACAGGTCCAAACGAGCTTAATAAACGTTCCATCTGAAGTCCAGTGATAACATTTGGATATCGTCCATAGCCATATTGCTTTAATTCGGTTGGATCATATAAATCCCACCCAGTGGCAACCACAATCGTACCTACTTTTATATCAATATATTCTGGTTTATCATCGTATCTAATTGCATCTGGTTCACATACATCTTCTCGAGCACAAATTCCACATTTAATACACTTATCCATGTCTATCGTGTATTGTCCAGGTACAGCTTGAGGGAAAGGAATGTATATTGCTTTTCTCGTGCCCAAGCCCAAATCAAATTCATTCCCGCAAGTCACGGGACATGTTTCAACACAAGCACCACAGGCAGTACATTTCTCCTGATCGACATAATGAGGTTTTTTCATGATGGTTACTTCAAAATTCCCCACATATCCCGATACGTCCACTACCTCTGAATATGTCATGATCTCAATATTTGGGTTTCTTGCTACATCAACCATTCTTGGTGTTAAAATACAAGCTGAGCAATCCATGGTAGGAAATGTTTTATCTAACTGAGCCATGTGTCCTCCAATAGTGGGGGTTCTTTCGACAAGGTATACCTTATATCCCTCGTCTGCGAGATCCAATGCAGCATTCATCCCGGCAATTCCACCACCTATAATTAAACTGGTAGGTTCCACGCTGACTTTATAAACTTCTAAGGGAACTAACTTTCTCGCTTTCGCTACTGCCATTCTGATATGATCTTTCGCAATATCATAGGCACCTTCTGAATCATACATGTTAACCCATGTGGCATGCTCCCGAATATTAGCTTGTTCAAAAAGGAATTGATTCAATCCTGCCTCTTTACATACCAATCTAAAGGTTGGTTCATGCATCCTTGGTGAGCAAGCGGCGACAACCACTCTATTAATCAAACCAGCCTCTATATCTTCCTTTATCATCTGTTGTCCATTATCAGAACACATGAATTTATATTCCCGTGCAAGGACGACATCAGGCAATTCTAAAGCATAATCTTTTAACTTAACTACATCCACTACTCCTGCGATGTTAATCCCGCAATGACACACATAAACTCCAATTCTGGGTTTATCCTTGCGCGTTACTTTTATTTCTTTTTTAGTTTCTGTCAACTTTTTCCCTCCTATATTAATTGTTCTTTAACCATATCTAAAAATGGATCAATTGGAATGAAAGGAGACACACCCTTCAACTCATGATTTTTAATTAATCCTAGCCTATTAGGATCCATTCCCATTGCCACTCCAAGAAGCTGAGTAATATAGATGACGGGTATTTTAAATGGCTCACCAATAATATCTCCATAAAAATTATTCACCTCTACTTGTCCTAAGTCTAATTGAAGGTGACAGAAGGGACAGCAATTCACGATGATATCCACGCCCGCATCACGCATATTGACTAATTTCTCGCGTGTAAAATCAGCAGCGACTTCTTTCACAGCCGTTCGGACTGCTCCTCCAGCTCCACAGCACATGAACTTGTCTTTATAATCGATACTTTTTGCCCCGGTAATCTCAACAATTTCATCAAGAAATTCGGGTGCTTCATATTCACCATTCCAAGGTCGCTTATCACTTGGTTTAACAATATGACAGCCATAATGAACCCCAACCTTTAAATCCTTGAATTTGTGCTTAATATGATCTTTCAAGTAATCAAGCCCCATATCTAAATATAATGCTTGAACGACATGTTTCGGCTCATACGTGCCTTTATACTTTCTGCCTACTTTTCCAAGAAGTTCATTAACGTGCTTTTTCTCTTCGGGGTTATGTTCTAAATCATACCAAGCATCTCGAAGAGTCCCATAACATCCATTACATCCAGTTAAAGGGCTTACGCCTAATTCTTCTGCGATCGAAATGTTGCGAGCCGCAATAACTAGCCATGTTGGAATGTGAAACGCACGAAATACACCTGGAGCGGGACAGCATGATGCACCTGGCATATCTAAGATTTCTGCCCCCAAGTCTTCAAATACGTCTCTAATACTTCGCTCTATCATGGGATAACGATTAGGAATCACGCAACCTAAAAAGAACCCGTACCTCCATTTATATTCTGATTGTTCACTCATTATTTTTTCTCCTCCTCTGCTTGTTCCTTTGCTTTCCTTTCAGCTTCTGCTGCACGTTGTTCCTTCAATTTTGCAGCATTATCTAGTAATTCTTTAAAACCTACTTCTTTCATTAAAGTTTGGCATTCTTCAACAGCTTCTGGGTATGAATGAACCGTGGGTGGTAAAGGTGGTAATCCATAAGATTCTCGTAAGGCTCTCCATTGTTTATGTCCTTCAGGATCATTTGCGGGAACTCCATGCCCAGTTTCATAAAAGATATTTCTCGCTAGACCGAAATGGCTATCTAAAATGTATCCTTCTTCTACCGCGATGTTCCTGAGTTTTATTATCATGTCAGTAACAGGAATGTCACGAGGACATCGTTCATAACAATAATAACAGGTTGAACACATCCATATGTCAATATCTTGTAAAACTGATTCATCTCCAGTCAATGCTTTTCGAATAGCTGAGCGAGTACGATACGCTGTACGCCTGCCAGAAGGACAGCTGCCAGTACAAGTACCACAGTTAATGCAAGAACGAATCTTTTCTAATCCTGCTTCAACAAACCTTTTTGAAATAGTATTACTCGTTTTGTCGTAAGTCTTTCGTTTAATATATTTTTCTACATTATCGCTCATGGTTATATCAAATCTATTTTGTTTTTTTTAAACTTAAGATGAAATTACGTTAGTAAAAAGCAAGCTTTTACTATCTTTTGTTTGATCAAACAAATTGTATTAATAATCTTATGAAGGTAAAAGTTGTTTTGAATAAAAAATTTGTTATCAATAATTAATAACTTAGAAACTTCTATTGTTTAATTCTAATATCGTCATGATTTATATATCACAAAAAAGTGTAAAAATACTATTAGAATATTTAACAAAACCGCTCTAATGAGCTTTTTTCAGTAACTATTCCTAAATAGCTTGAAGACTTTCGGAGAGACCACAATAATAATTTCATTTTTGATTTAAAATAGTAAAAATTAAATATGTGAATTTGCATATAAATCTAGAAAAATTGAGTTAATCCGAAATGAAATATGTGAAGAGACACTAATCTTTGAATTAATTGGGTTATCACTCATGTTTTATGATTAGAGGGCTTTTAAAATAGCCTGATGAAATTATGTTATAGTATTTTTAGAGCAATTAAATTGTTCTTGTTCAAGTTTTGTAAATAAAAAAAAAATATTACAGGATTGAATGAAAATGAGTAAAGATTATAAACAAAGGCTCCGCATGACCAGGAAAGAACTAATGGATACGGATGATGGTCAGTGCTGCGAGAATCCATGTCTTACAACTAAAGATGGTGAGGTAGTCTGCATTAATTGTGGAACCGTCTGTGGTAAGGATATCAAAGAATCCGAATCAAGGGCATATACCAAGGAGGAAATTGAAGAAAGAAAGAGAACCGAGATTCGATGGAGAGAATTTGGACCTCGAACAGTACTCCCCGTGTCCAAGGTGGACTCAAAGGGCCAAACTATTGATGCCAAAGGAAAGAGACTATTTTCACGATTATCTAAAATTCAAAAATCATTAGTTTCAAGTATTGAAAGAAATTTTTGGGAAGCAAAACCGAAATTAAATTTACTAGCTTCTAAGATGAATATTCCCGATTATATTAAAGAGACTGCTTGGAAAATATATTCCAACGTAGCTCAGAAAAAGTTAACCATGGGCAGGTCCATTGACGGATTCATAGCAGCAGCATTATATTCTTCAATAAGAATTCATGAATTTCCTCGCCTCTTGGATGAGGTTTGTGATGCATCGATGACTCCTAGAAGAATAGTACATCATTCTCTTGGGATCATAGTCAAGGAAGTATTACCTGAAATGGGTTTAAAATATCATCCCATTACTGCAGAAAAGTTAGTATTTAAATTTGGAGGAGATCTTGGACTTTCCATGGATACACAGAAGAAAGCCTTAAACATGCTGGCACGAGCTTCCAAAAATGGGTTAGACCGCATAGGAAAAGATCCAAAAGGCTTAGCCGCTTCAGTCATATACATAGCAGCGAAAGCAAATAATGAACGTAAGACTCAAGCAGAAGTAGCTGAAGTCGCAAAAATAACGGAAGTAACTCTCAGGTCAAGAGCCAAGGATGTAAAGAATAATATTTGAAATTTTTAGCTTATTTTTTTTTTGTTAAATTATTAAAATTTACTTAATTTTCTCACTCTATTATTTATTTTTTCGAGAATTAGACTAGATTAACAATTGCTAAAATAATATATACAGAAACTATAAAATCGATTTAAAGAATCATGAGTGATATACTATTTTTTTTTATAATTGGAGGAGTGTTTTTTGTATTCTTTTATATTTTTTTCTTCTATCTCATTAAAAAACTAAAGAAAATTCTTAAAAAAAAATACCTTCCTGAAACTGCTTCAAGTTTTAAATGTTTAGATGGGCACGTGGTAAGATCCAAGGCAGAATTGATTATTGATAATTTTCTTTATAATAATGGTATAAAGCACGTATATGAAAACACAATTAAGATTAAAGGCAGTTCCATTAAATACGACTGGTATTTACCTGATCACGATATTTATATCGAATATTGGGGTTATTTTGGAAAAGAATACATGAAAAGAAAGGAAGAAAAAATTAGGCTTTATAAAAAGGGAAATTTATGCCTTGTATCTATTGAAGACATAATGTTTAAAGACTTGTATCACCATCTTAAAGAATTATTAAAGAAAGATATTGAGTTCATGGATTCCAAGAAACATTGTCCCAACTGCGGAATTTTATTAGATGAGAGATTTTAAAACTCAATATTTCTTAAAGAATTTTAGTCATCAGGCTAAGAAAAACTTTTATTGTTCAAAATGCCTATAGAATGTAAAGAGTGAAATTTTAAGAATAGATTTTTTTTGATTGACTGATAATTATAATATTTCTAAAGAATGGTTGGATTTAGCTTTTAAAAATATAGAAAAGGTTATTAAATTCTATAAAATTGAAGAATATGCTGCCACAGTTTTTAGGATTCAATTATCTATTGAACAGCTGTTAAAATCGCTTATTTTTCTTTTAGGATTGAAATTTCGGAAAACTCGTGAACCTTCTAAAATATTAGATTCAATAGAAAAGGATGAAAAGATTAAAATTGAAAAAAAATATCTTAATAAGATAAAAAAAATTGCTAAAATTGCAAATAATATAGAACAACTAGGAACAGCTACTAGATACGGAGAAATTATTGATGGAAAATTAGTTACACCTGAGGAAAGATATAATAAAAAAGAAGCACTAATATTTTTGAATGATTTGGGGGAAATATTAATAAAATTAATAGAGTTATTAGAAAATCTCTATAGTTTTAAAAATCAAATTGATTTAATTAATAAGCATCTTAATGAAATTAAAGAATTGATTAGTGATGAACAGAAATAAGAATAGCGATTTATCTTTTATCAAGGAAGAATATTTCAAAAAAAGACTTAGAAATTATTTAAAATTAATATTTTCACTTGATTTAAATATACGCGCAGTTTTACTATTCGGTTCAGTTGCTACCGGTAAAGCTAAATATAATGATGATTATATTAGCGATATAGATTTATTAATAGTCTGCGATGGCTTACCTAACAACGCATCGAAAAGAAGAAAATTGATTTTTAAATTAACTGAATCTGTAACTTCGGGAATTCAAGATATATGGTGGACATCAAGAGAAATGGAAAAAAATGTTGAGTCGAAATTTTATTTAATATTAGACGCATTTGATGAAGGTGTGATTCTTTATGATCCTGAAGATTTTCTTCAAGAATTAAAAGAAAAATTATTTAATGAATTGAAGCAGAAGGGAGTCGTAAAAACTGAACTCTATTGGCGGTGGCCAATTAAAAAATTTGGGGATAAAATAGAATTTTAACAAATTCCTCAATAGATTTTAACTTAAACTATCCCAAATTTGAATTAAATTTTTTCCCTTTATAATCATTCTTTATTTTCTTTAAATAAGTTAATGCAATTTCATTTTTGGAATCATTCTTCAAGGTATGCTTAAAGCATTTGATTGCTTTTTTCATTTTACCTAAATTTAGATAAGAGATTCCCATTTTGTTTCTGGAATTAACATTACTTGGGTCAATCACTAGAATTTTTTTATAAATTTCAATTGCTTCACCATCTCGTGCTAATTTAGTATAGGCAAGGGCCATGTTAAATAAAATTTTAAGATCATTAGGATTAATGTTTAATGCCTTTTTCCAAGCCTCAATCGCTTTGACGTAATTACCAGTTTTAGTGTAAATGATGCCCATGTTAAAAAAAGCAGTTTTATCATTAGGATCAAGATTGACCGCTTTTTCATATGATTCGATGGCTTTTTGATAGTTTCTTAACTTTCCATGAGCAACTCCTAAATTATACCATGCCCAACTATCTTTGGGATCAGCATCAATCGCTTTTTGACAGCACTCTATTTCTTTTTTAAACTCTCCAAGATTTTCATATGCTACTCCCATGTTGCTCCAAGCAACGCTATTATTAGGGCTGTTTTCTAATGCTTTTTCATAATAATAAATTGCTTTTTGAAAATTGCCAGTTTTAAAAAACTTATTACCAAGATTCATCCAGTCAGCTTTAGTATCATTTTCCTTCATTTTTACCATATTAATCATGTGAATTAGTCTTGTTTTAACTTTTTGACGACAATACCAAGTCTAATTACCAAGTAAATTACAAAAATGATAATTGGAATGAGAGTGAGTGGAAATAAGGGTAAATAGAATAATACAGCCAAGCATATTATCAATGTAGCTAAAAAACGCCACTTATAATTAGTTTTTAAGAAAAAAATTGGCCACATGAAAGATTTGGTGTATTTCTCGAACTCCTCATTATCTTTAACAAAAAGGGCATCAATGAATTCTTCACCAACATCTTTTATCAGTTTTTCATATAACACAAACCAATTTCTGCTATCTGCTTTGGCAGGATGTCCATTATAAGAATATGCTTTAGGGCCTCCCAGATTAGACCATTTTTTTGAAATTAAGGACTTTATCCCATGGACATTCCCCTCAACATGAGGTTCACAGTTTTTATATTCAGGATCTACCAGTTTAGGATTAATGTTTTTAACAAAAGCGATTTCCATTATTGATGAATGATGATCTTGAAATAATGCCGTATACTCATCTTCTGAAAGCGGTGTTTGCCCTATTTCTTCAACAACGGATTTCCAAGTCTTTTTAGGATTGTCCACGTAAATTTTTTTAACGATCCAATTTAGCGGAGACACTATTCTCACTCCGCTCTTAGCGTGCTTTTTCATGACTTTCATGGCAGCCTCCTCCAGAGCTAATGCATGAATCAAGCCATGATGGACTGAAGTAATCATTATTTTAGTGAAACCCGCATTCACGATGCCATCAAGATATTCTTTCACGGTATTCCTAAAAGTCGAATGGGGGAAGTGGATAGTACCCTTCACGCCTCGTAATGTACCAGTACCTATTGGTAAAGGAGGGATTTCTATGATTGTAAATTGTTTATCTTTTTTTCTTTCCTTTAATATTTCCTTAATTAATTCATTCATCATCAGTGCTTCTATGAAATCAGAACCTAAAGGAAGAAAACTGCCATGAACTTCCATGGGCGATACTGACACAATGACCAATGCATTCCTTTTGTCCATGGTATCAAGCATTTTCTTCGTTATGAGATCATATCTCACTATGGTCAAATTTTCTTCCTTATGAATCGGCTTGGACTTGCTATAAATATCATATACTTTCGTATTCAAATCATCAGATTGTTGTTCCATACTCTTTTCAAATTTTTTAGATTATAAAATTTTTTTTATAAAAACAGCCCGTTTCATCTAGAGAAAATAATCTATTCCCTTTTTAAAAATAAGTCATACAATCGATTTAACTCATCTAAATATTCTTTTTGTTTTTCTTCAGATAAAAAAGCGAGTTCTTTTATGATTAACTTTTTTACCCCTTCGGAAAAATTTAGATTCATCAGTTTCTCTCGTGTTGCTTTCGATAACACGGTAAAGATCCTTGAAAAATATTTTTTAACTACATCAATCTCTTCGAGATCTTCATCCTTTTCCTTTTTTATCCCTAACACCGTATATTTATGTTTTTGAGTGAAATGAAAGAAGTTAACTTAATGAGAACTAAAACTCATTATAAATTCTTGTTTTGCTTTATAGGTAGAAATAAAACTTTTCTATTAAAAAATTAGGAGTCCATTTCTTCGATTTTACAATTATTTTTAAACTACGGGAATAATGGTTTAAAAACGGTTTTCAAACAAAATAGCATTCATTTAAGATTTTATTAAATCTTTTTTCTGTCATTCCCTTCTTTTTTATTTTTGAAAACCAATTCTATAAAAACATCATCCTTGGATTTTGTAATATAATTATCTAAATCCTGAAAAATGTTCAAGCTTCCATCCCATGTATTTAATAGGTCATCCTTGTATTTTTCAAAAAACATTTCTGAAACATATTTTAATGCTTTTAATACTTTTTTATGCTTGATATCTTTAGAAGAGCTAGCTACGAATATAATTTCATCTTTTCTAAGAAAATCTATCCTCACATTTGAAAATTCTAAATGATTTAATTGACCCCAGTTCAATCCCTCAGTGTAAGATGACAATGCACTTATCAACATTCCAAATAATTGTTCTTCTATCTGAGGATTGTTAATTTTACTGGCTAGTACCTTTCCACTATTTGAAATAATTAAAATATCTTGTAAAGTATCAAACAATTTTTCTTCGATACTCCTTTAGATGACCTTTCTTCATACCTTAACTTAATCTCTTATTAATTAGAGATTGCTTCTTATATTTAAATTTAAGCTTCAGAAGGTAAGTTTTAAAAATTTTTTTATCATTTTAGTTATTAATTAAAGAAAATCCAATTTGAACTAAAAAAAAAAACAGTTAAATATGAAATTTTTTATTAAGGTACTGGAGTCATTTATAATATTTATCTAATTAGAAAATTAGGCTGAGGCCACCTAACTTTGAGTCACGAAGATAATTATGCTTCTTTATTAAAAGTCGCTAAGAGATGGGAACATAGGTTCATTTTAGATATTATTCAAAATGATGAAAAGTTAGAGTTAATTCTAAAAGAAAAGGAAGAGTTTTTTGAAAGTGGATTTCCAAGGCGGATTTCCTTGTCAATATCTTCTAGAGAGAACAATTACTCCATTACTTCATTTTTAATTCAAAAGAATCATTTAAATGAAGAGAAATATAGAGAGATCTATAATATAAAGGTTCAGGGAGATATCAATTTCCATAAAATAAACCAAGATCTTCAAGAGATAGTATCAGGAAAAGACCAAACTCATTTCCATCCAAATTATCCTAATTGGATGAGAATTCAGTAATGGTTTAAATTTGGTTTAAAACTCATTTAATGCTTTTAATAAATCTTCAGATTCCTTTATTAATTCAATCTGAGAATCGATTTTTCCTTCAAAATAATTAAAAACCACGCAATCTTCAAATGTGTTAGTTTCTTCATTATAATTCCAACCAG
>SDNN01000088.1 GCA_004524425.1 Promethearchaeota archaeon | reverse complement strand
TGGAATGTTGAGGATGTTCTGCGTTGTTTTAATAGAAAGCTAGAAGAAAAGAAAATTATTCTAATTTATGGATGTGGTCCCTCATTAGTGGAAACCGTTAATAAGCTTCAAGATAAATTGAATAAACGAATTTTCAAAATTAGTTTCAATCTTGCGGCAGATGGAGCATCAATGCTTTTGAGCGAAAAAGGAATTCCCATTGATGGAATTTTTACCGATCTAGATGGTATTACTAAAAATGAATTTCATCAGACAAAATTCATGATCGTTCATGCTCATGGTGATAATCTTGATAAATTAGACTATTTCAAAGACGAGATAATCAATTTTCCGAATGTAATAGGAACCACTCAGGTTAAACCAGACAATGATGTGCTTAATCCGGGCGGGTTTACAGATGGTGACAGGATTATTTTTTTTTTAAGATCCTTACTAAGACCTTATCACGTGTTATTTCTTATTGGCATGGATTTTAATAAGGTTATAGGAAGATATTCTAAACCTAATATGAGTAAAGATGAAGTAGGATCTCCATTGAAAGTGAAAAAATTAGGATATGCAGTTGAATTGATAAAGTGGATCACAGAAAGGATTAATAATGACATTTATTTTGTAAATTCCGAGCCATTGGATGGGAATTTGAAATATTTATCAATTCAAGAGTTTGAAGAATTGATTGGGAATAAAAATAACTTATAGTTTATAATCTTCAATTCCTTTACTAGTTATTTCAAATTTTACCTTTTTTTCTGGTAAACTTTCGGAATTAATAAGATGAACATAATTGCTTTCCATTTTAATATTTAAATATAAATATTCTGAGAAAAAGTGATTTATAAATTGATTCCCCACTGGTATTTCGTTAATAATGCTATCTTGAATGAAATTTGGATAAACTTGGGCCGTTGCAATGATAATGAGGTTAAATTGATTTAGAAGCAGATCAATTTGTTCTAAAATTTTTATGAATGTTTTTTTAACCTGATAAAAAGACAGATTTTTATTTCCTTGTTCTAACCTATAAAAGTTGTTTAAAGAGTCGATTAATATCAAGTATTTACTATTAATGCTCAATTCTTCTTGTAGTTCCTTTAATTTTAATAACAATGCGTTATTGCTCATGATTTTAGAAACTATTATGCGTTTAGATATTTTTTTAAAATTAATTTTTCTTTCAATTGCTATCTCCCTTATTCTTTCTGGTCTAAAGGTATTTTCTGCATCGAAATAATAGACTTTATCAAAAGTTTCATTTATAGATGCTTGTATACTAAGTTGATGACAAACCTGAGTTTTTCCAGTTTTATTTGCGCCAAAGATCAAATATTTTTGATTAAGAGAAAATCCTCCATCTATAACGCTGTCAAAATTTCTAGAATTTAATCCTAATTTAACAGATTTTTCCTTTTTTCTTTCTAATTGATCCTTTATCAATTGAATTTTAATTAATTGATTTGGTTCAATTTTCAAGAGATTTATCAGTTCCATGTTTCACTTAAGGGTTTTTCTTTAATATTTATGAGATTTCAATTAACAATTGCTATATTTTTGTTTTGTTAAAACTTTCAAGAAAATCGAAAAATTAATTTTCAAACTTGTACTGAATATATATTATACTAGTTAGGATTAAATTACTTTTTCCTAAAAAAAAATATTCAAAATTTAAGATGGCTAAGAAAAAGAAAGAAGTTTGTCCATACTGCGGAAAGTCATTTTCATATTTAAGTAGGCACAAATGCAAAGTAAAAGAGCGATTAGAAGGTGCTGCGGATGATAAGTCAGAGGCCGAAAGAAGAATTGAGCGGATAGAAGAAACTAAGAAGAATTTAAGCCGAAATTTAAAGAAGGATGAAAAAGCAATACTTAATATCATAAATCGTGAAAAAGAGTTATATTTTGATGAACTTATTGAATTAACAAATAAGAAGAGAGAAGATGTAGAAGAAATTTTAGATGTGTTATCCTTACAATCAAAAATAAAAATCACGAGAGAACTTATTGAAAGTGCCTGGACAAAAAGGATCAGCGCTATTGAGGAATTCGATGAAGTTGAAGTAAAGGACATGAAGATTAATAAAAAGAAAAAGGATTTTATATGGGAAATGTTTAGTTATCAACCCTGCTTTATTTGTCCTTATGCAGTCGATAAATGTAATGAAACCAATCCAGGAAAACTTAATCCCCATCATTGTCCTTGGTTGACAGAATGGATAAATATTTCATTAGAAGGCAAGGAATATCAAGTTAATTTTGATGAGATTGAAGACAACTTCGAAGAATGAAGTCTTTATTTTTTTTTTAATCCAATCAGGTAAATCTCATTACTCTGCTTTTTAGAAGTCTTGGGTTTATAAATTTTAACTTGAAAAAAACCTTCTTTAATTTTTTCAACAAAACTTTTAAAATCAGTACCTTGGAAGGCTTTTATTAATAAAACGCCTTTATATTTTAAGCCATGTTTAGCAATTTCTAGAATCCTATAACAAAGTTTGACTTGTCTTAATTGATCGGTAAATGCATTACCCATTTTATTTATGGACGCATCAGATAAAATTAAATCTAAATTTTCTGGAAAGAAGTCATTAATGACTTGCTCGACTTTTTCAGAACAAAGGTCTAATCGTAAAGTCTTAACATCTTCAATTGGAGAGATATTTTTTAAGTCTATTCCCATGATCTTGAAATGGTCCCTATAATAATGCTGATCTCGATATTTTTCTAAATTTTCCTCAGCAAATTTTCTAGCAACCTGCAACCATGAACCTGGTGCACTGCCAAGATCTAAGATATAAAATGCTCTTTTAAATATATTGAATTTTTTTTGAATTTCTAACAATTTATATGCTGATCTCGCCCTGTAACCTTCTGCTTTTGCTCTTTTATATTGAGTATCTCGTTTATGCAGTTCAGATTTTCTTGTCAACCTGAATCACCTTAATTTTTTTTCAAATTCTACTAAGCAATTTTTTAAAAGATTAATATTCATGTTAGTTTTAATAGATAAAAAATCGAAATGAGTCCTTGATACATCAAATCCTTTATCACGAATAATTTGTAGTATATCATTCATTTTTGGAATGATTTTAAGTTTGAGAATTTTACTAAGTTCATGTATATTATAATAAGATATAGGCATATCAATTTCTTCGCCTGAAAAGTTTAGAAGTTTTTCGATTCTTTTATTATTTTTATAATCAAAATTCTCATTTAATAATATCATCATCTGAATAAATTCTTGATTATGAATATTGCCAATCCATAAAGGCCCCCCAAGATCTAATTTATTATTATTACATAATGAGCATTTTTTTGGTGTTGAGAAATCATTAAAATCCACTTGGAATCGATTTCCACAATTACCACAATGAAAAAAATATCCATGTTTATTCAAATTCTTATTTATTATTTTCTTACCTTTATAGGTGATGCAAAAAACTCTAATAAAATGGTTAGAATATAAAGTAAGGACTGGTAAAATTCCAAGATCATTTAAATTAGCTATTTTTGAGATAAAATGGATTAAAATTCTTGCTCCAATTTCTTTTGCATATTCAGTGCGAAGGGGTTTGGACATGTATTTTCTGAGACATGCTACTGGACGGACTCCAAATAAGACTGCCGTATCTGTAGCTGTTATGCACATTAAAGCGTTCTCTTTTTGGATTGCTTTAAAAGCAGCATCAATGTATATATTAGGTGTTCCAAAAGGATCTATTGAAATGACATTTGGTCGTGTCTGTATTTTTTCTGTTGGAGCACGTGCTTTCTGAGCAATTTCTAAAAATAAATAATTTGCATCTTTTCTGGATATTTCAACGTTATAGAGATCCTTATTAATATCATTCAATTTGATATTTCTGTGAATGAGGTCTACAGCGTCAGGGTTAATATCGTTTATGAAAATTTTTCCTATTCCTTTACATTCTTTAATCATTCTAATTGAGCTAATCCCTGATGCAGCCATGGAATCTACTACTATTAATTTTAATTGATTATAAAGCTTTTTGTAAGCCATTAGAGCTAAATTTGTCACGTCTCGATTTAGTTCCATCTTTTGATTATAAAATACATTCATAGATTTTGATGGAATTGAGTTTTCATCAAAACTGTAAATGAAAATCTCAGCCAGGCCTTCTTTGATCTTCACGAGGTTATTTATATCCATAAATTCCTTCCTTTTTAATTCATGTAAAAAATATAATGTTTTAGTTCAATCGTGTTAGTGTAATTAAATTGAATATCAAAAAAGAACCTAATTCATTATCATGACAAGCCCAACTTACTCCATATTGAAAATTTTTATTTTTTTAAGAACCAATTTACCACAGCTTTACTCCCAATGAGCCCTCCACATGTTGTGGAATGAATTTCATGTATGTTTTTTTTATTTAATGGTTCAATATCATCCATTCTTCTTATTCTATCATCTTCATCCATAATTAAGAATTCTCCTCCCAAAGTTTTCGCTATAAAGGCTAGGGGAAGCCATTCATAATAAAGTCGGATCTTAGCTTTTCCCTTTTGTGGAAAATAAGCATAGACACCTCCGTAATGAATGATTGCGTGAAAGTCTCCGACGAAGCTACCACTATATCTGTCCTTTAAATCATTTTCAATTAGACTTTTTTCATAAATTCTGCATTTATCAGACCATAACCTTGGATCTCCTCCTATACACCTAATGCCTCCTTTTTTTAAATTTGGTAAGGATTTTAATTCATAAAAGACATAATGGTAAAAGGTCATGCTATAAGGAGAGTTATCTAAAATAAATTCTGCTACTTTTCCATTAATGGCTAAAATTAAGTTTGTAAAAATCCCATAAAGCACATAAAATGAAGAAATGATCGTCCCTTTATTATCATAAATTCCCACAATGGTTCCAACCGTCCTATTCACGGCGACATTAGAGGATCCATCAACAGGATCTGTGGTAATTCCGAATTTCCCATTACTTAATATTGGTTCTGCTTCTTCAGAAGCTACGAAAGCAAAGTCTGTATCTAGTTCTTGTATTGCCTTGAGTATGATCGAATGAGTTAAAATATCTTCATGAATTTGCTCTTCATCATAAATATTAAGTTTACTTTTAGGCTCCTCAATATCCATTCTATATTGTATTTCTCTCGATGTAATTCCTTTTTCAAGTAACCCCCGTATGGGAATTGTCGCTTCCGCAATGGTTTCAATCAAATCGATCAAATCTCCTTTATTAGGAAAATAATGAGGTATATTTTTCTCCAACCATTTCGAAAGTTTAACTTTATCAATTTTTTGGCTCATGTTAATTGAAATCAATTTTCAAGGTAATTATAATTCACATAAGATATATGATGAAAGCTAAAAAATATTAATTGAAAATTTTCAGTAATTTGGATGGTCAGTAAATAATTTCATAAAGAATTATGAATCTATATATTCTATTAAGATAAATAAATAAATCATTAATTTACATTTTCTGCATGAGAATAATTTAACTGGAGATGAGATTCCTTGATATGGCGATTATTAATAAAAATTAAATTAGTAGTGAAACAAAATTTAAAAGCATTTTTAGTGGTAATTGCATGGTTTGTAATCAATTATTTCTATTTTCTTATGATAACTAAGGATTTCTTAGAGACTGGATTAATTTTGTTATTTTTTGTCTCACATGATAGCCCATATGGATGTTTTTATGCTGCATTTAGTGAATTCATAATTTTCGGGTTGGTTTTTGGTTTAATTACGGTAGAATTATTTCGCAAATATAATCCGGTTATCACCTCACGAGAGATTTCAAAAAAGATTTCAGACCATGCCGTAATTATTGGTTATTCACATATTGGCCAAAGAATTGCTGATTATTTAGAACATAAAAACATTGATCATGTTATCATAGAAGAGAACCTTGATTTGGTTGAAGATTTAATTACTAAGGAACGCCCCGTGATAAATGATACCCCTCTTAGCATGCAAACTCTACAAGATGCAGGAGTCTCGAAAGCTAAGGCAGTATATATTACTTCTGGTGATTTTGAAGTACAAATGGTGGTGAGTCATAATGTAAGAAGATTAAATCCTAAATGTAGATTGGTCGCAAGACTTTTTCAAGATGATATTGGCGATCTTATATCAAAAATATATAATGTGGAGATCATAAGCACGTCAAAATATGCTTCAGAAGTGATTTCCTTAAAAATATCTAATTATAAGAAAATACTCTTAATTGGTTTAAACCATCTTTCATTGAGATTAATGAAAAAAGTTGATCAAAATCCAAATATTATATATAAATTAATTGAGGAAAATGATGAGGTGGTAAAAGATTTCACTGATAATGAAGAAAATATAATTATTGGCGATCCTAAAGAGCTTCACGTTCTACAAAAAGCTGAAATTGATAAAACAGATTGTGTCATCAATACCATATCAGATGTGAAGGAATCCATATTAATCACTAAACGTATTAGGGATTTGAACCGTGATTGCAAAATTATTTCAAGATTTTTCTTAGATAGCATAGCTGAAATATTAGAAAAACCCCCTTTTAGAGCAGAGATAATAAGTTCATCTAAACACACTTTAGAAATAATGATTGAGAAAGGCTTACTAACGTTTTAATCTCATTCTATGCTTTTTTTTTAAGTTAAATTAGAGAATTTAGGTAAAACCATCTTTCGTTAAAGTTGATATTATCGTCAAATTTTTTCTGTTAGGATGTTTGGTTAACTTGATCTTTATTTGATTTAATTTCTCCATTCTCATTAGCTTTAGAGAATAATTTATCCAATAATCCATCACTTTACCACCTCCCTGCATTTCAATAGCTTGATTATCAATTACTTTTCGCGATAAATCATTAATGATCAATATTTCAGTCTTATATTTTTCATTTAAATAATTTAGAGTGGCTAGCATTTGATTTAACTGATAATTAAGTAATATATTCTTCTCTTTTTTATCTTTATTTAATTCTAATCGATAAAGATCAGTAATAGAGTCTATTACAAGAAGGTTTATGGGATTAGCTCCTCTTTTTAAATATTTTAAATTCAAAAATTCAAAATTAAAAACTAGCTCATATAAATCGAGAAAGTTCAAAGATTTTATGAAGTTTAAATTATCAAGTACTTCTGATTGATCAGATTGAAGTAAGGTTCCAATCTTATTCAAGGAAAAATTTGGTTTGGTATATATGAATACGACTTTTTTAAATCTCGCAGTAGCAATAGCAATTTGTAAGGCAAGCGTGGTTTTCCCCACTCCAAGATCTCCCCAAACTGATAATATTCCCATTAAAGGTTCTCCAGTAATAAAAGTCTCATTCAATTTGACAATTGGAAAAATCATGATTAAAAATTTTTAATTTTATCTTTAATTAATATCTATAATTTGAGAACTAAAATATTTATATTAACACATGATTTAAGTCTATTCTATAAGTTAAATAAAGAATTACTGAGGCTTAATGTCCAGTTTGAAATTTTGAATAATACCAATAAGATACCTTCAATTCCTTGTATTATTCTCACTACTTCTGAAGAGATGGACATTTATAATAAAAAGGTCACAGAAGCAAAATTTCTCCCTTATTCGAAAACTGATAATTTTAAAGAGTATTTGCTGAAGGTAATCTCAGCATATAGAAGTGGATATAAAGAATTTTATTCAGAATTGTTGTTTTCCATTGATCCAGGTGAGAAATCAGGGTTAATGGTGTTTTTAGATGGGTATTATCTGGTTTCTCATTGTTGCTATACGAAGAAGGATTTGTTATATAAAATTTCGCGATATGTTTATTATTTTCAAAAAAACAACCCAGAATTAATTAAATTAACTTTTAAATTTGGTAGAGGTATCCTGAAAATGGCTCAAGAATTGGTCCAAGACATAATTAACATGTACATAAACAGAGATAACATGCACATTTTTTTGATTGACGAGTTCAAATCATCGAAAATTAAAATAAATAATAGAAGGAAAGAAAAAAAGATTTCTAAAGATGAGGCTTCGGCATTGATATTAGCATTAAGAAATGGAATAGAAGTTGATCAAAATAATTTGGAAAATATTTTCAATAAAATAAGATCAAGCAAATTCAAGAAAAAAGATTTTAAATTTAAAAAAAGTGAAAATTCACACGAAGAAGCAAGTGTTATAAATGATATTGTCAAAAAAATCTTGAATGGGAAACTCTCCTTGTATAAATCAATTGAAATTATAAAACAATCGAAATTAAATAATAATTATATTCTCTAGAGAGATGATTTTTACTTAATCTTATAAAGTTTTATTTGTTAAAATTAAAGTGTTATTAAAGAAGTTTCAAATTCTTTCTTTTTGATGAGTTCACATTTTATTCTAATTGGAATTTTTTTGGAATCTATCCGCACGAAATCTTCAAAGATTTCATTCAAAATCTTGATATAAGTTCCCTCTTTCCCAATTGCTATGCCTCTATCTTTGTAGAATAAGAACAAGATTTTAATCACGTGTCTACCATTTTCCATGACACTTAGTCCGATATCATGAATGTAAGTATCTGGAAAAAAACTAAATAATAATTTCATGAGCGTCGTTTCTGATCTAATTATTAATATTTTTTTATTTGAGAGCTGAGATCTAATTAGTTTTAAAAACCTTTTAGCTTTAAAATAATTCTCACACTTCACAAAGAAAAAAATAAAAGGATTGCGATAAATAACGTTTTCAGGAATAATCCTCGTTGTTTTATAGAAATAGTAATAATATTTTAATTCTTCATTCCTGTACCTGTTTCGGATTGTTATTTCTTGAGTAAAAAAAGAACTTTTCTCAAATGAACTGATCATTTGTGAATAATTCTTTTCTAAAGAATTTAAACTCCCTTAAATTTATTCTAATTTCTTGGATTCAAATTAATAAACTAATTAAAGAATTCCAATCAAATCATCCTTATTTTCAATTTAAAATATTTTAAGATATAAATAATGCAAAATCATAAATACAAAAGAAGTTAAAATTATGTTAACAAAATTTTTGCTTCAAAATGGACTAGTAGGTGTTAAAATTGAAAAGGTACAAGAGCATTGATATTGTTCGGGGACTTTGCATGATAATAATGGTGTACGGCCATTTAGTGGATTGGTGGATAAGGGAAGAGGATTATTGGGTATTTCACATTTTATGGTCTCTTTTTGCTGCTATAGGAGCAGGTGGTTTTTTGTTCGTTTCCGGAGTTGTCACGGCTCTATCATATAGAAGTAGACAGACGAATTCGACAAAATCAACTAAATTCCATACAAAGATGATGAGAAATGCATATCTATTTAGAGCATTACTTCTACTACTAATTGCATTTATTTATAACGTTTTCATAGCTATAGCTATCAATGATCTTACCTGGATATGGGCTTGGTTTGTTTTACAAACGATTGGGTTTTCGCTTTTGATGGCTTGGCCTTTTTTAAACACCTCAAAAGTATTTCGAGTTTTCTTTGCATCCTCATGTTTGATCATGAACTTTGTCCTACTGGATCTGTTATTACCATATCAGGGTCAAGCAAATATTTACGGAGTAATCTTCCACATTTTATTCAATCCGGTTAATCTTTATCCTATTTTAGCATTTTTCTCAATATTTATTTTTGGAACGGTTATCGGGGAGATTCTCTTTAATGTTAATCTAATAAAAAATCAAGATGAGCGAATTCTTAATTTTAAAAAAAAATTTATCAACCCGATTTTAATATTGGGAATAATATTAGTAATATTTGGCGTTATGTTTTATTTTCCGAGTTTTTTCCAATATCCATCATTTAGTGCGATGGTATATGCATTGGGAATCAATTTCATTTTAATTTCAGTTTTAATAGGAGTTGAAGAACTAAAAATTTTCAAATTAGAAAAAATATACTCGTTCTTTTTTTATTATTCATATTATTCTTTTACAATTTTTTTAGCTCATAACCTTTTATTTTTTCTTTTCTATCGCCAGTTAAACGCGAATAATATTTTGTTTGTGATTATAGCCACCATGATTTTCGTCACTTGGTTTTTGAGAATAATTTACATTAAATTGGGATATAAAGCCTCCATTAAATATGGTATTGGTATTATAAGTTTATCATTAGCTAAGAAAATAGAACAAAGAAAATCTAGAAGTCTTTATCATGAAATAAATAACATAGGTTAGCTAAGATAACTATTCTTGCTCATTTGAAAATTTCCTTCAAGTCTTCAATTTTGAACCACCTATTTTTTTCTGGAAAGAAACTTAAATATCGTTTGGCATATCTTAAATAATTTATTTCATTTTACTAAAAAAACAAAAAAACTTACACATGTGGCTAAATAAGGGAAATTTGAAAACACATATTTATATTTATAAACAGAAATGTAAGTATATGGGATATATGATGTAATCTTTGAAAAAATGCTTTTTAAAAATTAGAACTTGGGAATAAAAATGAAAAGATACAAGAGCATTGATGTTGTTCGTGGCATAGCTATTTTGGGGATGATATTTGGACACATACTTAATTGGTGGATCATTCCAGAAGATTATTGGTTGTACTTGTTTCTTTATTATTGTCTTGGTCCAATTGCAGCTGGAGGTTTCTTGTTTATTTCGGGCTTCAGCGCGATTTTTGCTTACAAGAAAAGCATGATCATGACAAGAAAATCTGATGATTTTAACATGAAGATGGTCAGGAATGTATACATGCTCAGAGTTTTATTATTGTTACTGATAGCTTTCATCTATAATATCGCGATAGCCTTGACTATTAATGATCTTACGTGGATATGGGCATGGTTTGTTTTGCAAACGATTGG
>SDNN01000087.1 GCA_004524425.1 Promethearchaeota archaeon | reverse complement strand
TTTTATCGAAGCATTTATCCCGATGGGTACGATGTGACGATCCCATTTGGATTAGAAGAATATAAAGAAAAATTCGTTGAACTTTTCCCCCATGAAAAGAAGGGTATCGAAGAATTCATGGAAATGTGCCAAGCAGTATTAGCTGGTATTGAATATATTGCATCGAGAGGAGGTAAATTTTCCCCGCAAGAAATTTTAAAAGAGCATCCTTGGCTTCCGCGCATCTCTGGCATTACTCTTTCGGACTTATTTGATAAATTCTTTAAGGATAAAAAGCTTATTGCATTAATTTCTCAGCTCTGGGGATATGTTGGATTACCACCAGACCAAATGAACGCATATGTCTATGTTGCCATGATCATTTTTTATCTCAAATGGGGTGCCGCCTTTCCAGAAGGAAGATCGCACTCTTTTTCACACGCAATGGTACAAGCTTTCAAGGAATTGGGTGGAGATGTTAGATATAATGCCTTAGTAAATCGCATACTCGTGGAAAATGAAAGGGTTGCTGGAGTCGAGCTAATTAATGGTGATGTCTATCAATGTAAAGCAGTCATATCAAATGTAAATCCGATTTGTACTGCAATGAAAATGCTCCCGCAGGATAAAGTTCCAGAAGAGTATTTACGAAAAATTTACGCTCCAGAGATAGGGCCATCCGGATTCTCTGTGTACATTGGATTAAATGCCTCCTATGAGGAATTAGGGCTTTCTGCCCATGAGACTTTCATAAATACAACCTATGATATGAATGAAGCTTTTGAAACATTCCGCAAGTTAGAACCTCCAAAATACATGGTGGCGGCGTGTTACAATCATATCTATGAAGATATATCACCGCCAGGGACTACTCAACTTGTTTTAACCACGCTTCAAATGGGAAAACTTTGGCAAAATATCTCAGCTGACCAATATTTTAAAGTAAAAGATCGCATTGCAGATGAGATGGTTTCCATTGTGGAAAAAACGATCTGTCCCAATATTAGAGATTACATCGAAGTTGCCGAGGCAGCCACTCCCTTGACTTATTATCGTTATTCTAAAAATATCGAAGGTGCCATTTACGGAACGACACAAGATGTCACAAATGGCCCAATGCTCCGTTTAAAAAGCAGGGGTGCCATACCTGGATTATATCAAGTAGGAGCATGGACAAATTTCGGTGGAGGATTCTCTACAACGATAGTGGGAGGAAGAATCGCAGCTGGAATGTATTTAAAAGATAAAAAGGAGGATAGATGGTAAAATGATGAAGGATATTAAGAAATATCAAGAGGCCGAAAAAATTAAAAAATGGCGGGAAAAAGCCCAGCAAATACCATGGTATTATGACGGACTTGAAAATCTATGTGATAGACTCCATCCGGAAAAACAAGCACTCCGAGTTACTGATATAAAAGAACTTTCTTGGGATACAAAGTTGTATAGATTTATTTCTGCTAATCCTAAAAAACTATTAGCACCATTTCGAGCCGGACAATACATTGGTCTGACTGTAGAGATAAACGGAGTAAGGACTTCTCGTCCATATTCTCTGGTTTCCTCTCCCAATCAACTTTCGTATTATGAATTAGGTATCAAAAAGAAGGAGGGAGGATTTGTCAGTCCTTATATCTTTGAAAATTTGAAGGTTGGAGAGGTTTTAGAAGCTACCGGACCGTTGGGAGAATTCTACTATAATCCCCTATTTCACGGAACAAATTTAGTGTTCATAGCAGGAGGGTGCGGAATCACGCCCTTCATTTCCATGTTGAGAGATATCTCTGAAAGAGCATTACCATTGAACGTGTGGGTGATTTTTGGATGCTTGACGGAAAAGGATTTGTTATTTAGAGACGTATTGGAAGATATCCAGACTAGACGTTCAAATATTAGAGTAAAGTACATACTCTCAGAACCTGAACCCGAATGGAAAGGCGCATGCGGATTCATCACAAAAAACGAGATTCTCAATTTCATCGATAAAGTTGAAGATAAATTCTTTTATATTGTGGGGAGTAGAGACATGTATAAATTTATTCAGGACGAGTTGAAATCTTTAAACATACCATTGCATCGCGCGATTTATGAGGCATATGGCGTACCTGATGACATAACAAAAGTAATGGGATGGCCAAAAGAATTAGATAGTTCCAAACCTTTCAAAATTACGATCGATTTCATGGAACAAGGCAAAACGCAACAAAAAACAATAGAAGCTCTACCCGTAGAACCTATATTAAATAGCATAGAAAGAGAAATAGGTTTAGGCCTGAAAATTGAGAGTGGATGCCGATCTGGCCAATGCGCTCTATGTAGAACGAAGCTTGTATCAGGGAAGGTATTTGTACCACCAGAAGTAACGATTCGTGAGGTGGATGAAGATTACGGCTTCATACACCCCTGCATATCTTATCCCATAACCGACGTGCGCTTAGATTTAACTTTAACATGATTAATTTTTTTTATTCCAATCTTATTTTTTTTGGAAAAATGACTTAATATCATTAAAAAATAAGAATTTGTTATTTAATTAAAAAATAAAAAAATGGAAGAAAGAGATTTAAATTCCTAATTCATCTAATTTTTCTTGACTTGGAGCTCCCGTTTCCCAATCCCATCCTCTTTCCTTATAATAACGTTTAAGATTTTTTTCCATATCATGGTTAACTCCCGCTGTTTTTCCATGATCTAGGACTTTATTTAGATGACCCGGCAATCTATCATCTTCCCTAGTGATTCCCATTTTACAGTTAATCACTCTTTTTATGTTATTTATCCGCTCCCCAACTTTTAATAGAGATTTCCTATCATATCCAAATCCAGTCGCAGCATTGATAAATCCAATTATGTCCTCTAAGGGAGGATTTCTAAAAATGCAGTTTAAAACAGAATCATCAAGTGCTCTGACATCCTGCATTCCAATAACTCCTTTTTCTCGTCTACTTATATCATGCCAATCCCCGCTCTTAGCTCTCAATTTGGGATAGCTCATGTTACCAATCTCCACTGAATACCAATCACACTTCACATGACTAGCTCCAATACAACAAGTAATGTAACTTAATGCTTGGCCAGCAAAAGCTCTCGGGTCATGCATTGGCATCTCCAAACCCTTGACATGTGCGGCCAATTCAGGATCTACTTCAAAAGTTTCAGCCATGCTCCTTACACCTTCAGCCAATATGTCTCCAATACCTTCTCTTTTCGCTATTTTTTCTAGTAATTTAGGAATTAATTCACTGTTCCCCCATTTAATATCCTTTATGTCAATATCCTTTAGATGTTGCTTTATCTTGTCCGTTCCGAGATCATTTTCAACTAAATATATTAAAAATGATATGCTCACTCCTCCAGATATTGTGTCTATTCCTAAAATATTGCATTGATGATGTGCCAAGATTACTGGTACGGGATCGAAAATTCCGAGCATTGGTCCAAATACAGCTACAGATTCATATTCTGGGCCATCTACTTGAATTTCAGTATCATTATAATTAACAATAGTTGTCTTACCGCATTGCAACGTGCAGCCTGCACACCCATAATTAAAAACAGGAAATTTTTCCTTCAACGTTTTACCTGTTAATTTTTCTGCTAAAAATTCTGTTTCTGTATAATAATATGCAGGAGTATCACCCAAAACCATGCCAATATCAAAATAAGAATTAGTACCATAAAGATGGAATACATTAAATGTAGCAGTTTTAAGAAAGTCTCTTTTAGTTGCTGCTTGCTCTTTTTTCAGTATATCTTTCATGGCAGTGGGATCTTCTATTTGTACTCTATTAGTACCGAGTATTGCGAGCGCTTTTAAATTCTTTGATCCCATTAAAGCGCCCATGCCACATCTTCCAATAGCTCTTCCTTCATCATTGATAATTGCTGCATATTTTACTAAGTTTTCTCCTGCAATGCCAATAGTAGCGATCTTCACTTTTTCATTATTTAATTCCTTTTTAATTATTTCTTGAGTTTCATAGGTATCTTTACCCCAAATCTTTACAGCATCTTTAAATTCGAACTTTTCATCATTTATATAAACGTATATCGGTTGTTTTGCCTTCCCAGTAAAGACAATCGCATCATAACCACTATTTCGAAGTGAGATACAAAAGAATCCTCCAGATGTTCCTTCACCCCATATTTTTGTGAGGGGAGAGATGCCAGATACGGAATATCGACCAGAAGATGGACGCACGGTTCCCGTAATTGGACCGGTGGCAAAAATTAAAGGATTAATTTCAGAAAACGTATCATTTTTTAAAGTGGTATAATCTTCATCAGAAAGTAGATCATAGATTATTTTAGCACTTAGTCCAGTACCTCCAAGATAATGTTTTGCCACTTGAGGATCCAAATCCTTAACTTCAACTTTTTGCTGATTCAAATCCACATAAGCTATTTTTCCATTAAAACCTACTAAATTATCACTCATTTTTTATCCCCCATGCTAAATTTTAAAAATCAATATCTTTACCATCCCAGGCGTATTCATATATTTTTTTATATAACTGCTTAGTTATTGGTCGGAATGAGGTCAGGGAAACAGCATCATTATCAGCATAATCCGCTAGAAGGTCAAGTTTGGCAAAATAATCTTCTTTATTTATTTCAGGTTTTTTGATCTCTTTTACACACGTAGGAGCGTCTAGTGAGCGCATAAATTCTTTCATTGCATCAATAAATTCTTTAAATAACTGATCTCTACTTTTATCCTCCACCTTAATTCCAAAAATAGGACATAAATCCTTCCATCTATTTGTAACTGGTTTTTGATATTCAATAGAATAAATCAGAAACATGCCAACACTAAGCCCATGATGAACGCTAAAAATTTTACCAAAACTATGTCCTAAAGAATGATCTATGCCCGTGACAGTATTGCCAAATCCTATCCCCGCCATTAAGGAGGCCATTTGCATCCCACTTCTCGCTTCTAAATCCTTTGCTCCATATTTATAAGCGCGTGGTAAATATTTTATGATTTCTTCAATAGCCGTTTTATTCATGGCATCTACGAAAGGACTACCCCAGTTTGAAACGTAAGCCCCAACAGCATGAGCAAAGGCATCGAGTCCAGTAGCCATGGTAAGGAATGGGGGCATATCCTTTACAAAATCAGTATCTAAAATAGTAATATCCGCAAATAATTCGTCACTCAATACTTCTATTTTTTTCGGTGGATCTCTGTCGGTATCAGTTATCACTGCTGCTTGCGTGCATTCAGAACCCGTGCCGGACGTAGTGGGTATCGCGATCCAATATTTTACTTTTTTACGTAATCCCAATGACCCAAAAAATGGCAAGATCATTAAGAGATTCTCTTCAGGTTTTTCATATTTTATCAAGACCATTTTCACGGTATCCATCACGCTCCCTCCTCCAATACCAAATATCACAGTTGGCTTGAAATCTTCGCATACTTTAGCACCTTTTTCAATTGTATAGATTGGAACTTCTGGTATTGCGCCTGGCCAAACCTTACATTCGAAATCAATAAGTTCTAAATGATCTATTACCTTTTTAGCGTATCTTTCGGTAAAATCGTCCGTGATTATTAAGGCTCTTCTTTGTTCTGGTTCAATTGTTGCCTCGAGATAATTTGTGACCTGTACTAGCCCTAATTTCCCGGAATAGATTCTGGACGAAAAATAGTTTGACATGACTCCTCTTACAGCTCTTCCTCCCAGAGCTGCCATTGAATCCTTAACTACTTGAGTTTCATACCAAGCAGGATTTTCTTTTGTCATTTTTAATTACCTTTAATATAAATTAATATCCCTAGGTAATTATATATTAAAAAAGTAATAAATCATATCTTTTCTAAAGAAGGTATTTTTCAAAAAATATCCCAATCAATTGCTAGAATTTCTGTTTTATCCCTACTTTTGGCTGGCTTCTGCCTTTTTGTCGATAAGATCCATGTATAATGCATAGGTATTTTTGGGAGGAACATGAATTTCCTCTTTCCTTGCAAGGTTTATTGCTTCCTCTGGACAAATGGCCACGCAATTCCCGCAACCAATGCATCTATCATGATTTACCTTAGAAATTCCATCTTCGAGAAATAAAGCATCCATCTGACATGTATTTACGCACATCCCACATCCTGTACATGATTCAGGATTTATTTCTGCAAAATAATTATTAAGTACTAATTTTGCTGGTTTTTCAACCTTTTTTTCTGCTCTCAATAATCCGCAGCAGCAAGTGCAACAGCAACAAATAAAATTAGGTTTTTGGGAATTTCCCGTTTGAAGAATCAAACCATCTTCTTCTGCCTCTTTTAGAATTCTTAAGGTTTCTTCCTTGCTAATAGGACGAGCAAAGCCCATATCCATGTAAAATTGAGCACCACTTCTAAATGAAAAACAGATTTCACGCATTTTGGTTTGTTTACATGGTTCTCCGATCAGATCCTGACCTTTTTTACAGATGCACTCCGCAACGGCAATCGGTTCTCCTGCATTCTCAACAATCTTTCTCACGTCATTATATGTTGCCACCACGTTTTCAGGAGTCAGACTCTGCTCGATGGGAATCACCCGAATTTGAGGTGTTAATCGATGAAATTCTTCGAGATAAGCTTCATCTACGTATTGATGAAAATCTCGCACAAATTCCTCAGTCAATCGATCTAATTGATATTCATACATTCCAATGGCAAGAAAAGCGTTGCAGTAGACTTTATCTCCTCCAATGTTTCCGTGATTTATCGATCCTTTTGAAGCCATTCCGTCCAATATCTTCTCCATTTCTTCTAAAGAAAAACCTGATTTCTTAACACGTCGGTATATTCTCTTTAATGATTCTGGAGTGTAATTCAATTTAATTGCTATCTCAGCTTCCTTAGGTGTAAATAATTGCTTTAATAATCTAATTTCAACTCCCGATTCTGTTGCTGGAAATCCAACGGGCATCTTATTTAGATGTTGTTGGAGTTTCCGATAAATATCAATATTTTGACTGCTCATGATATCAATTTCAAAAATTAATTGTTCATTTAATATTTTTTGATATTAATAGGTCTTTTAATTGGTTTCCATTTTTGGAGGGGGAATGAAAACGGATCTGATCCCAGTCCTTTCGAGCGTGATAGCATGTTCCGGACAATGATGAGCACAGAGCCCACAACCAATGCATCTTTCTTTCATTATGACTGCTATTGCATCATCCAAGTGGATTGCCTCCATGGGACAGATGTTAACGCACGCACCACATCCTAAACACATCTCTTCCTTGACCAGGGCTAAATAAGAACTATAAGTTGAAGTTGGTGAAGTACCCTTATAAAAATTTACAAAATTCCCACAACAGCATTTACAGCAATTACATAATCCCACTTCTTCATCATTGGGATCTTGATGATTATGAATCGCTTTGTGTACAAGCCCGATATCTTCTGCTTCTTTAAGAATTCTCAATGCTTCTTGTTTTGTGATCTGTTTCGCAAAACCATGATCAACACAAAACTGAGCAGTTCGACCAAAAGTCAAGCAGTTTTGTCTTGGAGCGTCTAATTTACACGGATCGTCTAATAAATCCTTTAGATGCCTGCAATAACAATATGCAACTCCAATAATCTCCTGTTTATCTACGATCTTCTTTACTTCTTCATATGGAAATACACTATCTTGCTGAAATTCAATTTCCTCTTCAACAGGTACCACTCTATCAAAAGGAGGAGCATTCTTGAAGGCATTTATTAATTGATCATAATTTTTTTGAGTGCTCGTATTTAAGTCATCAAAAAATTGCTTCCATATATTAGCTAATTTCTTTTGTTTTTCGCCCTTTTCCCCTCGCATTAAAGTAAATTCTAACATTCCAGGCAAAAATGCTACGATACGATATACCATGACTCCCGTATTTCTACTTGGAATGCCTGTAATTATGCCAACATCCATTAGATCAATTAGCATCTTTTCTATATAATCTTCATCTAATTCTGTTTGTTTTTTAATTTGCTGAAAGGTCAATGAAGGTTTTTTAAACTTTAAGAGAAAGTTCAATTGTTCTTCATTGATTAATGTCTTGATCAATTCAATGAGTGGTTTATTAATCGGGATTGGTAATTCCCCTGCCTTAACGATCTTTCTGGCAAGCTTATACCATGATTTTTCAGGCATTATATTTGAAAATGCTTTTAATTTTAAAAAATAATATCTTAAAAAAAAAGTTCTTTATTTTACTAAGGAATGAGCCCCTTGATTTCGCCCTCATTTATTTTTTTCCCCTTGAATTGGAGCTCATTCCATTATTTAGCTTGAATTACTTTTTGTTATCGAGCATAGAGCCAAGCAATCCCAACTATTAACATGATTGGAAGAAATGCAATCAAGAAGGTGATCAAAAAAACTTCCGCAAATAAGTCAGCATTTCCAGGATGTTGTATAGTCATGCCCCTGGCAGAAGATATGGCCATAAAAATAATAAATGAAATGAATAAATCAACTAAAATAACAATAATAAAATAGAGAATGATTTTTCCTTTAGATTCCATTTAAAGTAATTCACCATTTATTGAATTTTAAAAATTATTATGATTAATTTTCTGAGGAGAATATTTAAACCCACTAGGACTGAATTTTTACAATGGTAATAAATATATTTATTATCTGGAAATGTTGGTTCTATCAAACTAAACGAACAACCCTAAAAAAAACTGAATTTTAAAATTCAAAAACAGAAATGAAGATTATGACAAATTTGAAAAATCCTAATTTCCAATTTATCAAACTAGATTTTCAAAAGATACACAATTCTTCTTTTTTTAAACTAATTGAAACAATAAGTACCAAAAAAACCTTGAAGTAAAGGGATGTTCATTCACTTTTTACCTTGACTCTTTTTTATATCTATTTTAGCGTGTTTTTATTAAATTGATAGTATTCAATGAAAAGGGGTCGATTTTAAATGAAAAAAATTTTGGTTTTGTTGATATTTATTATTTCTGGTAATTTGGTAATGACAGTTTTACTCTATCGATTGTATCCCATGCCTATTTCAATAGAAACAGATAGTCCTACTTCAGATTACTCTCTCATGATTGATGAGGGAGAACGAATGGAAATTGAATGGAAATATAGAATATATAATAAGTCTCTTGTTGAAAAAGTTCATCAGGATACTAACATGACTCTTGATCTGGGGATTCATGATGCGGGAGATTCTTTAATTTGGAAATTAAGTATATTAGATGACAGCAGCTATTTATCTCCTGACGAAGATTCTTACTATTGGGAAATACTTAGGGATGAATATAACAATATTGATAATGAAGAGCAATACGTTTCTTCCCATAAATATAGAATCGATAAGTTACCCTCCTATTATTTAACAAGAATGCTCAATTTGGGAGTTTATTATACGAATAAAATAATACCCATTGAAGTAGGAGATTTCATATCAGAAATGAATGATATCGCGAAAGAGAATATAATATGGTATTCTGATTATTCAACCTATTATACCTTTGGTGCACATTCCATGACTAAAAACTACAGAAACATTACCAACCTGAAGGAACAATGTTCGTACAATAGTGATGGTATCCTTGAAAATCAGATCATTTCTTATGAGAACCAGACTGCTCTCCAATTAGAACTAATTACTTATGATATAGAAGAAGTTGAACATCAAGATCCTTGCTATGATCAATTGTATTATGTAAGTTTTTTGTTCAATTTGCTATTTTATTCAAATATTGCTTCCATCATTATTCTATTGATCATTATCTTTAACGAGAAAAATCCTCAAGACAAGAATACATTAAAAAGCATTCCATCAAAAATAGCACAAAATCAACTATCGCCTGATAAAGTTAAAAGAGATTCTATTGGTGTTAAGTATAAGTATAAAAAATGCCCTAACTGTGGCACTCTTCTGGATCATCTATCAAATTTTTGCCACCAGTGTGGGCTAAAAATCAAAAATGAAAATTCCTTTTGCCAATACTGTGGTACTCCGCTTTTAAAAACTGCTAAATTTTGCTATAACTGTGGGCAAGGGATTTAACTTTTTTTTTTTTTATTAAACATTTCATGATAAAATTCATCATTCAAGAAGTAAATGGTTCTATTCTTTACCTTTTTTCTAAAAATTAGGTTTAATTTACATAATTTTTTCAGGTATTTCGATAAAGTAGTTAAATGCATGCTAAGTTCTTTTGAAAGATGAGTTTTTGTTATTCCTTCAACATTGTCCAACATGTAATTAATTATACCTTGAGATTTTTCTTTAGACGTACAATAATAAAACTCATCATTCTTCTCTTCTAGATTTATATTGAAAAAGACTTCATGGTTGTCTATTTGCTTGGTTCTGATAAAGCCAAATTTAAGAAGCATTTTTATGTGCCATCCCAGCAGATAATTGCTCAAGCCGAGTTCCTTCGCAATTTGGTTGAAATATACTCCAGGATGATCACAAATATAATCATGAATTAGAACCCTGTTTTCGTTTTCTAAAACTTGATCTTTAGTTAATTTAGATCTTTCAAATATTAGCTTCTTTTTAATTAATGTTTTTAAGATTATTTTAATTCCTGAGTAATTAAGATGAATTGAAAGTTCTCTTAATCTAGAATTGATAAAGGGCACAATATCATCAATGATGAAATATCTATTATCATTTACATAATTTTGAACTATATAATAAACCGCCTCTTCATGTTCTAAGATCTCTTCTGTTATTTTAAATTCACCTTACGAAGAATCAATCCATTTTAGATTTTTCAAGCATGTAATCTATGATATCATCTCTCTCTTCTGGTGTGAGACTTAGCATTTCCGTAATGAAATCAATCTTTTCATCCTCACTCTCCCAAGGGATTTTATCCACTTTATTCAAATAATCCTCTGAAATAGAACTTAACTCGTTATCTTTCAAGCTTTTACCTTCCTCTACTAGTTTGAGAAGAGTTTCATTTTTTATCA
>SDNN01000086.1 GCA_004524425.1 Promethearchaeota archaeon | reverse complement strand
TTCCATTTTGGGTAAAATTGGCAAAAAAAACAAATGATAATCGTAAAATCATGTTCATTACTGCTACTTTAATGGGAATTTTTGTATCACCATTAATATTTCTTAAAGACTATTATCTAATAATAATCTCTGTTTTCATATGGGGATTTGCTCAAGGGGGATACTGGGCCATGATTTTTCCAGTATTTTCTGATGTTATTGACGAGGCTGTAGCTTTACATGAAAAAAGAGAGGAAGGCACGTTTATTGGCATTCAGCAATTTTTTGGTCGACTAGGGCTCATCATCCAGGTCATGAGTTTTTCTATTATTCATTCACTGACGGGTTTTGAGGAGGGTTCTGGTACCCAGTCGGCTCAGGCTATCTGGGGGATCCACATGCATTTAGCGTTAGTTCCCATGATATGCATTCTTTTAGGAGCCTTTGTTTTTTGGAAATGGTATGACTTACGACCAGAAAAAGTTGATGAAAATCAATTGAAAATTAGACAATTAAAGCTCTAGGTAAATTTTTCATTACAAAATTTTCTTTTTCTTTTTTATTATATTAAAAATATAAAATGGAACTCAATCAATATCATTTTTAAACAATAAAAATTAGTGAGAAATATGGCGTCAAATGATTTAGATTTTGGAGAATATATTGAATTCTCAATAAAGAAGAGGTTCGGAATCATAACCTTAAATAGAATACACAGGTCTAATTCCTTTACGATTAATCAATTGAATAATTTAAGAAAAGCGGTTGAATATTGTCAAAATTCAGAAAAGATAAGAGGTCTCATTCTGACCAATAATGGAAACTCGTTCAGCACCGGAATGGATTTAGATTACATAGATGGAAGTGATCACGATGCCGTAAAAGCGCTCGAAGGTGTAGCAGCGGAGATCTGTGCCTCTTTATACAATGGAAAGCCTTCGATATGTGCAGTAAATGGTCGAACTATGGGAGAAGGTGTAGTATTTATGGTTTGTTGTGATTATCGCATAGCAACAACAGACAGTTTTTTCCAAATGCCTGAAATCTATTCAGGTATATTTCCAGGAACAGGTTGCGTGATCTTGTTTTCAAAAATATTAGGAACCCCTTGGACGAAGAAGATGCTCATGTTTGCAGAAAGAGTCAATCCCACAAAAGCATTGGAAATTGGATTAATCGATCAGATCGTCGAGACAAGACATGAACTCATGGATGAAACCATGAAAAAAGCTAGATTCCTTTTTACTAAAAATCAAGCTGTTTTGAACGCAATTAAATTATGTGCGAACCATTTTCCAGATAAAACTTATGCTAAAGCATATGAGATAGAAAAAGAAGCTTCCGCATGGTATGAACATGAAGATAAGGAACTCTTCATAAAAAATTTCAGGCAAAGATTTACTTGAATTCGTGGTCTTTCGAAAAAATAGGATATTCTATAAGAATTTGACCATTAAGATAATACATGACTTCAAATAATTTTGATTTTGGAGAATTCATAGAATTTTCTATTACTAAACGGTTTGGTCTCATAACATTGAATCGAGTCAAAAGAGCAAATGCGATAACTCTCGAAATGGCTAAAAATTTGAAGAAGGCCATAGAGTATTGCCAGAATAATCAGAAAATTAGAGGGTTAATCTTGACCGGGAATGGTTCAACTTTTACCACGGGGATGGACATGAATTTTATTGACGGAAGTGATCATGGGGCAGTTAAGGGTTTTGAAAAAACTGCTGCTGATATTGCTACCTTATTATACAATGGAAAGCCTGCCATTTGTGCTATCAATGGTCGTGCGATGGGAGATGGCGTGGCTTATGCGTTATGCTCTGATTATCGAATAGCTGTAAAAGACAGCTTTTTTCAGATGCCAGAGGTAAAGTCTGGAATCTTTCCCGGAGCGGGAAACATCGTATTGATGAGTAGGATATTAGGCATCCCCTGGACTAAAAGAATATTGATGTTCGCGCAGAAGGTCAGCTCGGAAAAAGCTTTGGATATTGGATTAATCGATCAGATCGTTGATGACAGGGAAGAACTCATGGAAGAAACCATGAGAATGGCCAGATTTCTGTTCACTAAAAATCAATTCATTCTTAATGGGATAAAATTATGCAGTAATCATTTAATGGATAAATCATATCGTGAGGCATACGAAATCGAGAAAGAATTTCTCTATTCCTGGGTAGACTCAAAAAATAAAGAAGATGCTCTCAATGAGTTCAGAAAAAAATTCGAATGAATGATATTAGTGGTTCTGAAAAATCTGGAAATTGTTTAATATTTGATTAAATTTTAAATTTAATACATGTTTAATTTATAAAATCACACATTTATAGAAGGAAATGTAATGAATGGATTAAAATTTGAAGACTTAAAATCATGGAAACGACTCAGCTGCCTAATAGCTGTTTTTGGAGGTGTATTCTTTATCATCACCACGATTATCGCCATGATTTTTTATCCCGGAGGATATGACTTCATCAATCATTATTTTAGTAATTTAGGAGCAACGAAAACACTTGGAACACGTCAGCCTAATCCAATTTCAAGCTTTCTATTTCTACTATCTTGTGTAATCGCTGGACTATCATTGATACCATTCTGGATTGCCTTGACGACGCTTTTTTCAGGTAAGTTAATTACTAAAATAATTAGTTATATTGGTTCAATATTCGGAATCATCGCGTGTCCTCTACTAATGGGGGTTGGCATCTTTCCTACTGATACAGCAAGAGTGGAACATGTCTTTTCTGCGAGATTTTTCTTTTTAGCATTCGCTGCCGCGATATTGATATATTCTATTGCTATTTTAATGAATGATGATTATCAAAATATATATTCTTTCATAGGCATCATTTTTTCTGTCTTTATCGTATTATTTATTTTTCGAGTGCTCGATTTGATCAATCCGCTAGCGCAAAAAATCATCGTGTATGGTTTTGTTGCGTGGGCCTTAATTCAAATCATGAAAATTTGGAAAATTGATGATAAATAAATACCTTTTTTTTAATTTTAGATTGACAGAATACAAAATCCTTTAACTTTATAATCATTTATAAAATTATTCTACACTTATTTTCTATAAACTAAAGCATGGAGTAAAATTCAGAAATATAATGATTAAATCCATTTTTTCCTATTTGGACAAGATAGTTATCGCCTTTTTGGCTTTAGAATTTTTAAAATCGTGGAAAAGATTTTTTTGTGCTATAACTCTTTTAGGAGGATTTCAATTTATTTTACTCACAGTTATTGCAATGCTTTTCTATCCTGATGGATATTCTTTTACTCACGATTATTTGAGCTATTTAGGCACCACCATTAACATGAAAACAGGTTCACCTAATATCATCTCAAGAACGTTATTTTTAATTGCGTGTGTTGTTGTTGGAGCTAGTTTAATTCCCTTTTGGATAGTAATTTCAACTCTATTTTCCAAATCCAAATTAATTAAATCTATCAACATATCTGGGTCAATCATGGGAATATTATCCTCTGTATGTTTGATGGGTATCGGAATATTTGCTGAAGATACACATTCTATAATGCATGTTTCACTGGCAAAAATGTTTTTTTCATTTATCATGGTGGCCATTTTAATACATTCCCTTGCTCTTTTGTTAGATGCAAAATATCTAAATATCTATTCCTTCACAGGCGTGGCATTTTGCATGATAAGCATCATTCTCTTGTATGCATTTAGAACATCTATAGTACTTAGTATAGTAATGCAGAAAGCTATGGTATATGGTTATTGCGTGTGGGTTGTACTTCAGATTTCGAAAATATGGAAAAATTCCGTGAGATAATTAGAAACTTTAATAATTCATGAACTTGAGTATAATAATATGAATACTGAAGATTTCAAGGATATCTTATATCAAAAAGAAGAGAATGGCATCGCTACCGTCACGTTAAACAGACCTGAACGTAAGAATGCATTATCTCCTCTCACCTTATTAGAATTATGGTATGCCGTAGATCATGTGGAAAAAGATAAGGATATTAAAGTAATGATCCTTACCGGTTCGGAGTGCAATGCCTTTTGTTCGGGAGGTTATTTCACGGAAAACATGAGAAAGGAAGTTCCCCCCGAATATCTAAGTGAAATTAACTTGAGAGACATGGCTTCAAAAAAATTATGCTTAAAGTTCTGGAATTTGGATAAACCTGTTATTACGGCCATGAATGGGCTAGCCGTCGGAGGAGGATTTACCTTACCAGTCGTGTGTAGTGATCTTATTTATAGCACGGAAGATGCATGGTTTGGTCTATATTTTATCAAACGCGCCGTGATGCCTGATTTTGCAACCACGTTTCTTTTACCATTCCTCGTTGGATTTCAAAAAGCAAAAGAATTATTTTATTTTGGAGATAAAATTACAGCACAGGAAGCAGTTAGTTTAGGGTTAATCAATAAAATTTTACCAAAAGATCAACTGATGCCTCATGCGAGAGAACGAGCATTAAGACTAATTCCCCCGAAAGGTCCTTCTCTATCAATTAAATTAATGAAAAAAACAATGCATGCCTATTTTAAACCAATAATTGAACAGCAACTTGATTTGGAAAATAAGGGCTGGGTGAAAACTCTCATTAGCAAGGATTTTAGTGAATCCCTCAAGGCTTTAAAAGAAAAGAGAGATTCTGTTTTTATAGGAAAATAAAGAGCCTTTTTATGAAAATCTAATTTTTTTATTTATAAGACTTCCAATTTTTATTAAACACGACTTTAATGAATTGATTCTCCATTCTTTCGCTTTAAGTAAACACCACATTACCATCCTTGTATCATTTTCACAAACTATTTAAATATCAAAATCTTTAAATCAAACTCTAAGTTTATTAGACTTAATTATCAACTGATAATTAAACTCTAAAAAAAGGTAATAGTGAAAAGCAAAACGAGTAAATGGAGAAAATAGATAATAATAACACGAGCATTGAAAATTGGTGATATAATTGGCAAAAAAGAAAAATGAAGATGATTCAAAAGTCTTTATTGGTAGAAAAAAATCTATTAACTATGTCATGGCCGCCATGGTCATATTAAATGAAAACAGACCCGTGAAACTACTCGCAAGAGGCAGATCAATTAGCCGTGCGGTAGATGTAGGAGAGATTTTAAAAAATAATTTTATTAAAGGGTCAGAATACGGTGAAGTCTTGATCCAAACCGAGGAAATTACTAATAAAGATGGCACAAAAAGCAATGTTTCAAGCATTGAGATAGAATTATTGCCACCCAAAGCATGATAGTAAAATCATGAGTTTTTAACTGGAGAAAATCAGGAGATATTCTTGATTATTTTTTTTTTATCATTCTACTTATTACATTTCAAGATCATGTTTTAATTTCATTAAGCTTTTCGATTAATGAGTCAATCTCCTCATTATTAGCATGATCATCGGTTAATTTTTTGATTAAGCTGAGAAATTGCTTAATAAGAGGATGCTCAATCACGACCAATGTCTGATTTATGGTATTAACATCTAAAATGAGTGCAGAATCCAATACTTCTCCCATTCCCAACACGTCCTTGAGTACCAGTGAATGGTCATCTGTATAATTTACAACTACAATATCTTCCATTATTTGAGACCCATCATTCTTCCTTATTATTTTAAACTCACACATCTAACTTGATACCTTTGATTAATGTAATTTCTTCTATATTTTATTTAAGATGCCATGCTTATTCAAGTATTCTAATCTTTCATGTGTTCAATTCATTGTAGATTCTTTAATAATGAGTTCTTGAACTCACAAATATTCTCTTTTCCGCACTTTGACTCATCTCTTTGCTATATAATAATCATGCTTATTCTAACTTAAATTGATAAAAATAATCTTTTTATTTCATTTTTAATAAGTTTAAGTATAACAATATTCTAAAAAACAGAATAATTTTCTGAGTAAAAACAGAGGAAATTGATTAAAAATGGCAAGACCTTATCAGAAAGCGAACATACCTGGTCCTGAAATGGGTACAACCGTTTATGATCCAGCAGTTATGGCTAACATTTTAAAGTCTCCGAAGAAGAAACTTATTGTTATTGGCTCAGAATCATTGAGTGATAACATGAATTTAGATGGTAAGTTTGCGTTCGATTATTTTGTTGAAATAGCAAAAAAATTGGATTGTGATGTTGTAGCAACCGGACATTCATACAAGGATCTCAAGGATAAAATTGATGCTGATAAACTTCATGACGTATCTCTGATCAATCTTACGGATCGATTAAGCGATAAAGAATGGCAAGGTTTAGATGGAAAAGGGCAATATAGAATGGCAATCTTTGGTGGTCATCAAGTATTTTACGTGAGTCAAACCCTAAGTAGATTAAAGAATTTTACGAATTGGTTGAGGACCATCGATCTAGATAAGTATGCGCACCCTAACGCTAGATTCAGCCTACCAAATTTAAATACGGCGGAATGGAAAGATTATTTGGAAAAAGTTATTGAAAATTTATGAATAATTAAAAATTAATTAAAAAACTTAAAAATAATAAAATTGTGAGGAAGATATAATATGAGCTTTAGCGACATACCTGTGGATGTCGGTCCGGTCTACGAGGGGGAACGAATAAGAGCAAAACAAATGTACGTGGAGCTTGGTGGTCCAAAGATGGAGAAGAAGTTTGAGCTTTGCAGGGTCGTTCCTGTTAAGGATATCACGGATGGAGAAGTCAAAATAGTGGGCCCAGATCTCAAAGACATGGAAGAAGGTTCCACTCATCCAATTGGTATTTTAGTTCAAGTTGCGGGTAAGCAATTAGAAGAGGACTTAGAGGCAGTATTCGAAAGAAGAATTCATGAATTTTGCAACTTTGTTAATGGAGTCATGCATCTAAATCAGCGATATACAAATTGGCTGAGAGTGAGTAAAACTGCTGTTGAAAAAGGATTCAATTCATTTCAAATGCTTGGTGCCGTATTGATCAGGCTTTTTAAGGCTGAATTACCGATAGTAGAAAAGGCTTCAGTCACCTTCTATACAGAAGCTAAAGAGATTGAAAAGCCTTATGATATGGCAATTGAAATCTATAATAAGCGAGATGAGAGAGCAAGGGGTCTTCATGATGAAGATGTGGACATGTTTTATGGATGCGTTTTATGCCAGTCATTTGCTCCTACTCACGCGTGCTGCATCACACCAGACAGGACTTCTCTTTGCGGGAGTATTAACTGGTTTGACGCGAGAGCCGCCGCTAAGGTGGACCCGAAGGGTCCAATCTATGAGGTGCCTCCTGGCGAATGCAAGGATAATTTAGCTGGGGAATATACAGGAGTAAATGAAATGATTAAGAAACGTTCTCTCGGAGAAATTGAAAGAATCTATCTCTATTCAGGCATGGAATTTCCCCATACATCCTGCGGGTGCTTTGAAGCAATTGATTTTTACATTCCTGAAGTAAACGGGCATGGTATTGTGGATCGAAGTTTCGGTGCCGTTGCGATTAATGGTTTACCATTCAGTGCGATGGCAAATCAAACTGGCGGAGGTAAGCAGATGCCCGGATTTAACGGAATATCAATTCAATATATTGTGAGTCCAAAATATCAGCAATATGATGGCGGAATCGAGACCATTGTTTGGATGAATAAAACCGTAAAAGATCGAGTAGCAGAATTCCTACCTCAGGATTTGGTTCCAAAGATTGCAACCAATGAAGAAGTAAGCGACATCAATGAATTAAAAGAATGGTTAAAGGAAAAAGAGCATCCTATCGTGGAAACCTGGTCAGAAATGGAAGAGGAGGAAGAAGAAGAGGAATGGGAGGAGGAAGGAGCAATGGTTCCCATGGGAACTCAAGCATTTACCATTCCTGGGGCGGGTGGAGCTGGTGGCTTTAAGATCATTTTAAAGAACGCAAAAATTCATGCCGAATCCATCATCATTAAGAAGATACAACCCAAGCGAAGGAAAAAGTAAGCTATTAAATTTATAAAATTTTTTTCCCTTTTTTTTAAACTTTTTTCGAATAAACCTCAAGTTATTTCACTATTCTAAGAGGATTTTGACGTTAAAACTAATTTTCAAAAAGTTGAAGATACTGTGAAGAAAAGGGATTACTTTCCATGAAAAAAATTTACTTCAAAAAGAAAGGTTTTTCACATAAAAATTAAAACTATAGATAATCTGTGAAGTGGAAGAAATTAGATATAATACCCATCTTTATCTTCATAAAAATTAGGATCCTTGTCCTTTTCATCATCCTTATCCTTATCACCCATTATTTTTTTAAAAGCTTTAATTAGATCTTCTGGGTTGCTTGGATCGATATCAAGATCCTTCAAGTCTTTTGGATCTAGTTTAATGATCCCTCCACGTTTAAAAGGGATGAACTTATCCTGAAATTCCTTTTTGATCCGTTCTTGCTCTCTTTCTCTCATGGCTAATTCTTTTTTCATTAAGTCTCGTAGTTCTTCGGCAACTAATCTTTCTAATTCGGAAGGTTCAAACTCTAATAAGCCATCGCTTCCGAATGATCGGGTTAGTTTTTTAATGGCCTTTCTTCGCTTGAGTTCTGGAATTTCTTTAATCGAATTAAGTCCTAAATAATTCAGAATATTAAGCCAATCGAGTTTAACGGTCCAACTATATTCTTTATCAGTCATGCTTAAATTTTTTTTACAATTTTAGTAGTTTTTCTTATCAGTTAAAAGTTACTTTTTAAGTCTGTTGGTAAGATCAAGAAGGATTACCGATATAAATATGATTGTTTTAACTTATAAAATCTAAAATACTAGAAATCACTAATTTGGGGTCATCTACCAGTATCCAATGAGAAGAATTTTCACTTTTCATGATTGTTAAATCCTCCACAAATTCTTCTAAACCAACCAAAATCTTAGGAGTTAAGGCCATATCTTTCATTCCATGAATCACCAGAGTAGGGACTTTAATAATTCCTGTCCATTCATCCATCTTAGCTCTTTCTCCTACGGATGCTCGATAATAATTAACCGCTGCAGTAATTGCTCCCGGTTGAGACCACGCTTCTACATACTTCTGTTTATCAAAATCATTAAAGGCTTCCTTGTTTCGTGCCATTCCAAACACAGCAAGCTTTAATGCTTGAAAGTCCTTTTCGAAAAGAAACGTCTCTCCTCCAGGTTGTAAAAATTTAAAAATATACCCACTTGCCTTCCTTTGAGCCTTGTCTTTATTTTTCATGAGAAGGTTGCGAAATATTATGGGATGAGGAGCATTTAAGATAATTAATTTCTTTAGTAACTCGGGATATTTTTCAGCGAAGCCCCAAGCTACAACTCCTCCCCAGTCGTGACCAGCGAGATAAAATTTATCCAGTTCTAACGCTTCGCATAGACCTTTGATATCCTCCACTAAAAGATCTAAGGTGTAATTCTCTACCCCTTTAGGTTTATCAGAAAGGTTATATCCTCTCATGTCTGGAATGATCATTTTAAATCCATGTTTTAGTCCAGGAATGATATCTTTCCAGCAATACCAGAATTCTGGAAACCCATGCAAGAGAATTAAAGGCTCTCCAGAACCGATTATAATAGCATGAAGTTTTATATCATTAATCTTAATAAAAGTTTCTTCGATTTCGTCAAATAAAGTCATTGAAACATCATTTTTTTGTATTCTTTAGTCTTTCAAATCTTGTTTTTTATTTTAATATTCAGTTTTAATTTTATAAGAAGAACTGAATAACCATGGTTTTATACAAATCAATGGTGCCCGCATTTAAATCAACACTAATTGTTCTAATCATGGCAAAAATGTAGTTACTAAAATAATTTAAATAAGTGTATTTTATTAGGTATTTACTTTAGTATAAAAACGTTCATTTAATTAGAGTATAACAACTATATTGGGGATAATATGGCAAGCATAGTTGACGCTATAATTTCGATTTTGATTATAAATGCAATATTATTGGCTATTGGGGGCGTGGTTTTTGGAATTGCTTGTTTACGTAGAAAGGAATTGTTTAAATATTTACCAATTTATGTAACATTTTCTATCGGAAATGCTTTTTATCTCTTTCAGTTCGTTGATATCGTCTATCAATTCATTGGTGTGGGCTTTTTTGTCATAGCAGCGTTTTGTATATTCTTCGCCGCATTTCTTGACTACTACAAATTATTCATAAAAACTGTTCATAAGAATGCAAAATTATCTAAGTCAACTCTTGCGGCTGTCGTTGTGAGCCCATTAGTGATAGCCATGCAAATTTTCTTGATTATTTTGCTAGCTCTCGCAGTAATAATGTTATTACGGATTTATTTAAAAACAAAATCAACAATAAAGTTATTATTCATGGCATGTGCAATGACTGCCGTAGCAGGACTCATACTTCAATTGAATCCTTATTTTGAATTAGAATTTGCATTGTTTTTGGGTAATGCCATTGCTACAGTATATATATCTATACTTTTAATAGGTGGTATTGTTGCTAACATTGAATTACAACTAAACGAGTCAATGAATACTCTGAAAAAAGTCATAAATACAGCACAAAACGTAAGTATAGATACGTCCAATATGGCCACGGAATTGGCTGCGAGTGCTAGCGAAGTAAATGCATCATCTGAAGAAATATCTTCTACAATACAAGAAATAAATCAGGAAACGCAAGCAGTAATGGCATCCACTGATGAAATGCATAAAGTGATGATCTTGATCAAAAGTATAGCCGATCAGACGAATTTACTTGCCTTAAATGCGAGTATAGAAGCTGGAAGGGCCGGGGAACATGGAAGGGGATTCGCGGTGGTTGCTGATGAGGTCCGAAAGTTGGCAGAGGAATCTAAATCTGCTGTATCCAATACTGGTCAAAAAATTGAGTTAATTATCAATAAAATTCAAGCAGCAACCGCTTCGATGGAAGGTATCAGTGCATCAACGGAAGAACAGACGGCCTCAATGGAAGAAATAACGGCAATGGCAAATAAGTTAGGCGTGCTAGCTGAAGAGTTAAAAAAAAATCTTACCATCGAAT